>CAKRKK010000035.1 GCA_934358235.1 uncultured Lachnospira sp. | reverse complement strand
GTTACTGATTACATTGCCGGATATTCAATAACATATCCGGTTGTATATAATTGTGAAGATTTTACAAGCTCATCCAGCAGAATGTATGGACTTACTAATGAGGAAAGAACAGCTAATGCACTTGCATTTATGGATACAATAGCTGATGAAGGCTATGATGCTATGCTTTATGCTAATAAGAATGAGCTTTCCTATAATAGCTTATGGAATACTAATGAAATAGAAAACAGGTATCCTGTATGGGTTGCAGCTTACAGCGATGGTGTCTATCCTTCGGTAACTAAACCAATATATAGCGGAGCAAGTGCTATGTGGCAGTATACTAACAAGGGTGTGGTAGACGGAATATCAGGTTATGTGGATATGAATGTTGCATATTTTAGTTATGATGGTGATGCAGATCCATTTAATCCGGATAAGCCACAGGAAAGTGTAAATGTGGCAGAGCTTGGAATAGTGTTTAAGAGCGTGGATGAGACAGTTACAGCCAAGGAAGAAACCAATTTAAGGAGTACTCCGGACATGCGTGGTGAGTTAATAGCTGTTTTGTATAATGGAAATACGGCAAAAAGAACAGGTATTGGAGATAATGGCTGGTCAAGACTTGAGTATAATGGTGATACTGTATATGCAATAACAAGCTATCTGACAACAGACTTAAACAGCAGGCAGTCAGAAAGCAGCAATGGAAGCTTTGTTGTTAACGATATGGAATTCTCATCCTATAGCGATAATGTAACAGCTAAGGATGAAACTAACCTGAGAACTATTCCAAGCACGGATATAACCAGCACAGTTGTTGTAACACTTAAAAAGGGTGAATATGTCAAGAGAACAGCAAAAAGTGCACGCGGCTGGTCACAGGTTGAATATAATGGACAGAAGCTATATGCGATAACAAGTTATCTGACAAACTAGAAATATTACAAAATGGAGTAAAGATAATGAAACAGAAAAGAACTAAAGTTACATCAATATTAATTATATTTATGTTGTTAACATTGACTGTAACAGGACTTTATGGGTGTGGCAATAATGCTGTAGGAACTACTGAGGCAGGTGTAAGTGCACAGCCAGCAGAGTATGACAAAACAGCGGGTGCGTCAAAGGAAAATCCATATACATTTACAGATGATTATGGAAGAAGCGTAACAGTAACCTCACACAGCAGAGTGGCAGCACTTATAGGAAGCTTTGCTGATGTATGGGTGTCGGCTGGAGGTAATCTGGTTGCAGCAGCTAATGATACGTGGACTAATTTTGACTTAGGACTGTCAGATTCAGTTATTAATCTTGGCAGCATACAGAATCCGAATGTTGAGCTGCTTATAGCAGCACAGCCAGAGCTTGTTATAGCAAGCTGCAATACTGAATCTAATATTGCGCTGTGTGATACACTTGAGAACGCTGGAATAACAGTCGTGTACTTTGACGTATCTAATTTTACACAGTATCTGAATATGCTTGATCATTGTACGATGATAACCGGAAGAAGAGATCTTTACAAAACTAATGGCGAGGATGTTAAGGTACAGATAGAGGAAGTAAAAAACAGTATGGGTGATATTCATCCAAGAGTACTGTTTATAAGGACAGCAGCCAGCAGCGTTAAGGCTAAAGGAAGCAAGGGCACAGTAGGCGGGGAAATATTAGCAGATATTGGCTGCATTAATATAGCAGATTCTGATAAGGGACTGCTGGAGGATTTAAGCCTGGAAGCTATTGTGGCAGCTAATCCTGATTATATATTTGTTACAACACAGGGGAATGATACAGAGGCTGCCATGAAAAATATAGAAAACCTGTTTACTGGTAATGCAGCCTGGAGTTCACTAAGTGCTGTGAAGCAAGGACGTTATTATGTGCTTGATAAGAAGCTATATAATCTTAAACCTAATGCAAAATGGGGTGAAGCGTACAAGCAGCTTGCAGATATATTAAAGACAAATGGTTAATAATTGTTGTTAGGAGGTATAAAAATGGGCTATTTTCCGTTTTTTATAGACATTAAAGGAAAAAAAGGATTGATTATAGGCGGCGGAACAATCGCTGAACATAAGCTGAGGAAGATTCTTGCATACGAGCCTGATATAACAGTTGTTGCAACAAGGATAAATGACAGCATTAAAAGCATTGAAGGAGTTAAGTTTATTGAAAGAGAATTCGTTAATTCAGATCTTGAGGGCTGTTCCTTCTGTATAGCTGCAACTGATGATAAAAAATTCAATGCATATGTTGCCGGAGTATGCCGTAAATATCATATATTTATAAATGTAGTAGATGATAAGGATAACTGTCAGTTCCTGTTTCCATCTGTATACAAGGCAGGTAACCTGTCAATTGGCATATCTACACAGGGCGCAAGTCCATATATAGCTGCTGATATTAAAAACCGTATAGTATCGGAGCTCCCTCCTGATATAGAACAGATACTTGACTATTTGTGTTCAATAAGGGAAAGTATTAAGGAAAAGGTAGATGACTCATCTAAGAGAGCTGCAATATTCAAAACTGCAGCACGAAGATGTATGATTCTTGAAAGAAAATTAGAAGATACGGAGCTTGATGAGATTATAGGCGATATTCAGGATGACAACACATCAGATAATAGGATAAAGGGAAAAGTCATAATAGCGGGAGCAGGCTGCGGTGCATATGATCTCATAACAGTAAGGGCACTTAATGCAATAAAAGCGGCAGGTGCACTTATATATGATGATCTTATAGATGAAAGACTTTTAGAATATGCATCTGAAAGCTGTGAAAAAATATATGTTGGAAAAAGAAATGGCAGACATTCACTTCCACAGCAGGAGATTAATGAACTGCTGTTAAACAAAGCAAACGAAGGAAAGCTTGTTGTAAGGCTTAAAGGTGGAGATCCATATGTGTTTGGAAGAGGTGCAGAGGAAGTACTTTATCTTAAGGAACACGGAATAGAAACAGAGGAAATACCGGGAATCAGTTCTGCAATAGCAGTTCCGGCAATGGCTGGAATACCAGTTACACATAGAAATATGAGCAGAAGCTTTTCGGTTATAACAGGACATACAGCCTCTGATAATGTAGATGAACAAAAGCTGCACGAGGATATCAGGAATTCAGCTTCCATGAATGGAACCTGTGTATATCTTATGGGGCTTACTCATCTAAAGGAAATAGCAGATACACTTATGAAGGAAGGAAAATCAGAAGCAACTCCTGTGGCAGTTGTAAGTGGAGGCTTTGATGGAACCTATAAGGCAGTAAGGGGAACTCTTAAGGATATAGTTGAAAAAACAGCGAAAGAGGGAATGACTGCACCAGCCGTTATAGTTACAGGAGATACTGTGGATATTGGTCTGTAAGTAATTAATTTGAAATAAAGCACATAAACATATTGACTTTATAGGGAAATAGGTATAATATAACAATACAATTTCCAAAGGTTGCCAGGCAACTAAGAGAAGCCTGGCAATATTTTTTAGCCAAATAACATACTAAGATACTATGTATGTATGAAAATGAGAATTTAAATTTAGGCTTTAAAAAATTTTAATAAGCATAAGAGGAAAGGAGAATTAAGATAATGGGAAGTAACAGACAGGATAGCAAAATAAGAACACTTAAGGCAATAGGAATGGCTTGTATAACATTATCAGTATTTCTTCTTTCCGGATGTGGAAATAAAAGAGATGGGCTTACAATAACTAATGTGTCATATGATCCGACAAGAGAGTTTTATGAGGAATATAATGAAGTCTTTGTAGATTACTATAGGAGTGAATATGGAAAGCAGATAAAAGTCATACAGTCACATGGTGGTTCAGGAAGTCAGGCACGCTCGGTAGTAGAGGGATGTAATGCAGATGTTGTAACACTTGCACTTGAGCATGATATAACACTTATTCAGAATACAGGACTTATAGATGCTGGCTGGAAGAGTGAATATGACAGGGAATCATCACCATATACATCAACTATAGTATTTCTTGTAAGAAAGGGCAATCCACTTGGAATAAAGGATTGGGATGATTTAGTAAGGAATGGAGTTGAGGTGATAACGCCAGATCCTAAGAGCAGTGGTGGTGCCTGCTGGAATTTCCTTGCTGCATTAAGCTATGCACAAAACCAATATTTAGATGAGAAACAGCAGAAGGAATTCTTAAGACAGTTATATGCCAATGTTTCTGTGCTTGATTCTGGTGCAAGAGGCTCAACAACAACATTTGTTGAAAATAAAAAAGGAGATGTCCTTATAGCCTGGGAGAATGAAGCGATTAATTCCTTGAAAGCTTATCCGGGAGAGTATGAAATAGTTACACCGTCTGTCAGTATTCTTGCACAGCCAAGCGTGGCAGTCGTTGATGATAACGTAAGAGCAAACAAATCAGAGGAGTTAGCCAGTGCATATCTTTCATATCTGTATTCGGAAGCTGCACAAAGAATTGCAGCAAAGTATGGGTACAGGCCTTCAGATAAGAATATTTTATCTGAGTATGGCGATGAGTTTGAGCTTAACGTAAGCCTTACCTCAATAGAGGATTATGGTGGCTGGGATGAGGCTTACAGAGTATATTTTGATGATGGAGGATGGTTCGATGAAATATATGAAAACTGACAACGGGAATAAAGAACCGGAATTCAATGGTAAAAAGGTAAAAGATAAGAAGGTAAGAGTTATCCCGGGCTTTCATCTTACACTTGGAATAACCGTAACGATGTTATCGCTTATAGTGCTTATACCACTTGCCTCGGTCATGGTGTATTCACTTAAGCTTTCACCAGCCGAATTTATTACACTTGTAACCAAAAAGAATGTTGTAAATGCTTTCTGGACAAGTATAAGCTGCTCGTTTATAGCTGCTGTTATTAACTGTGTATTTGGAACGATACTTGCCTGGACCTTTGTGAAATATGATTTCGCAGGAAAAAGGATACTTGATGGGCTTATAGAACTTCCATTTGCTCTTCCAACAGCAGTAGCCGGCATAACGCTTTCCAAAATGTACTCAGAAACCGGAATGCTTGGAAAACCTCTAGCCACGCTTGGTATCAAGGCTTCTTATACACATATAGGACTTGTTATAGCACTTGTCTTTGTTGGTATACCTTTTGTTGTAAGAGCTGTAATACCTGTTCTTGAGAAGATGGATCCGCAGTATGAGGAGGCAGCTTATATATTAGGTGCAAGTCCATCACGGACATTCTTTAAGGTAATACTTCCTGAAATAAGTCCTGCACTTCTTACAGGCTTTGGTCTGGCATTTGCAAGGGGAATAGGTGAATATGGAAGTGTAATATATATATCTGGAAATAGTGCAAAGGAACATACACAGGTTGTTTCCTACGTTATAATGCAGAAGCTCAATTATATAGATTATTCCTCTGCTACGGCAATTGCACTTGTGATGCTTGTAATATCATTTCTGATGCTTTTTATAATTAATGTTATTCAGATGAGGATGGCAGGAAGAACATCATAAATAACAATGTAGCTGTAAATGAAGGTATTACAAAAATAAGGCTTCAGATTGCATAATCAGAATGGAGGCAGGCATGAGCGAGAATGACAGACTTGAAAAAAGAAAAAAGGTGACAAGAAATATATGCGTGCTTGTGACGGTAGTATTTATCACAGTAATGCTTATACTTCCTTTATTTTCTATAATTGTAAGTTCTCTTAAAGAAGGCATAGGTTTTTATATAAAGTCAATAACCAGTACATATGTGCTTAGTGCACTTAAGGTTACAGTTATTGCAACAGTTGCAGCGGTTATTATTAACACATTGTTTGGAATAATAGCAGCCTGGGTGCTTACAAGATTTGATTTTAAGGGAAAACAGGTGCTTGCGACACTTATTGATATACCATTTTCAATATCACCGGTTATAGTAGGACTGGCATTTCTTATGACCTTTGGAAGACTAGGCTTCTTTTATCCGGTTATAAGATGGTTTAATGAAATATTTGGAACTAATGTAAGAATTGCTTTTGCAGTTCCGGGTGTTATACTTGCAACGATATTTGTTACATTTCCTTATGTATCAAGGGAAATAATACCGGTGCTTAACTCACTAGGTAAGGATGAAGAGGAAGCGGCAGCACTTATGGGAGCTGATGGCTTCACAATATTCTTTAAGATTACACTTCCTAATATAAAGTGGTCACTTATATATGGAATTATATTGTGTACATCAAGAGCACTTGGAGAGTTTGGCGCGGTAAATGCACTATCTAAGACAAGAGGTGAAACGTTTACCCTTCCGCTTGAGATAGATGCACTTTATATGTCGGGTACTGATTCGTCAATAACAGCAGCTTTTGCAGTATCATCAATACTTGTAATAATAGCAGTCATAGTACTTGTGCTTAAGAATGTGTTTGAATACAGACAGAAAAATGTTTAGAAGGGAGGATAAGTCATGTATGTTGAGATGAAAAATATATTTAAGCAATATGGAAGCTTCAGGGCATCAGATAATGTTAACTTTGGTATTGAAAAAGGAAAGCTGGTTGCACTGCTTGGTCCTTCCGGAAGTGGTAAAACAACTATATTAAGAATGATAGCTGGTCTTGAAACTCCAAGCTTTGGGGATATATACATAGATGGAAAGAGGGTTAATGATATACCGGCGAGTAAAAGAGGAATAGGCTTTGTTTTTCAGAATTATGCATTGTTCCGCCATATGACGGTATATGACAATATAGCATTTGGACTTAAGCTGCAGAAGGTGCCAAAGGATGAGATAAAGAAAAGAGTTACGGAGCTTTTAGAGATAACAGGTCTTGCAGGTCTTGAGAAAAGATATCCAAACCAGTTATCAGGTGGACAGCGTCAGAGAGTTGCATTTGCAAGAGCTTTAGCACCTAACCCACAGGTATTGTTATTAGATGAACCTTTCGCGGCAATAGATGCAAAGGTAAGAACTGAACTTAGAAGCTGGCTTAGAAGCATGGTTACTAAGCTGGGCATAACAAGTATATTCGTAACTCACGATCAGGATGAGGCAGTCGAGGTTGCGGATGAGATTATAATAACTAATCATGGCAGAATAGAACAGATGGGAAGTCCGGTGGATATATATAAGAGTCCGGCAACACCATTTGTAGTAGAGTTCATAGGAAAAGCCTCTGAGGTTAAGGATTATTCCAAGCTAAAAGGCTTTGATGAGATTGATGGTGCCAACAGAGCTGTCATAAGACCAGAGTTTGTTAAGCTGTCAAAGTACGGTAAGCTTCAGCAGTATAATAGTGCGGCTGAGGAAGGTTATGTTGAGGATATACTGTTTCGTGGCAATCATCTTGATGTTACCGTAAATATAGGCTGTACCAGGATAACGGGAGAATGGTCATTAGAAAAGGAACCATTATCCGTTGGGGAGAGGGTTCATGTGCTCATATACAGAATATATGCGGTTGATAATGAAAAAACGTATCTGTGTGAGAATAAGGGTATGAAGTCAGATGATGTATTTTATATTTAATAAATAATGATGTGAGTGTCAAAAGTAAATTTTGCTACTCACTGATGTAACCGGATTGCATAAAAAAGGAGTGCTTATGAAGATAAATGGTTTAAAAAGGTTTACAACAGATGTTCTTATAATAGGTGGAGGCACAGCAGGCTGTTATGCAGCATTATCAATAAGGGAGCAGTCAGATGCCAGTATTATTATAGCTGAGAAGGCTAATATAAAAAGGAGCGGATGTCTTGCAGCAGGTGTTAATGCTATCAATGCGTATATAGTCGAAGGCAGAAAGCCTGAGGATTATGTTGATTATGCTAAAAAAGATGCTGATGGTATCGTAAGAGAGGATCTGCTGCTTACCATGTCAGAAAGACTTAATGAAGTTACGGCAAAGATGGAAAAGCTAGGTCTTGTAATATTAAAGGACGAGAATGGAAAGTATGTTGCAAGGGGTAACCGTAATATAAAGATTAACGGAGAAAATATTAAGCCAATACTTGCATCAGCAGTAGAGGCACTTGATGGAGTAACTGTTATAAACCGGCTTAATATAACAGATTACATAGTTGAGGCTGGAAAAGTTCTTGGAGCAGTTGGATTTAATATAGATGATGGATATGCGTATGAGATAAGGGCAAGGAAGGTCTTATGTGCAACAGGTGGTGCAGCAGGTCTTTATAAGCCTAATAATCCTGGATTTTCCAGACATAAGATGTGGTATCCTCCTTTTAATACCGGAGCAGGATATGCAATGGGAATTAATGCAGGGGCTGAGATGACAACATTTGAGATGAGATTTATAGCATTAAGATGTAAGGATACAATAGCACCAACAGGAACTATTGCACAGGGTGTCGGGGCAAAGCAGATAAACTCAAAGGGCGAGATATATGAGGACAAATATGGCATTACAACTTCGCAGCGTGTATACGGAACTGTAATGGAGAATATTAAGGGACGAGGTCCATGTTATCTTAGAACAGAAGGAATAAGCAGTGAACAGGATGAAGCCTTAAAAAAAGCATATCTTAACATGGCACCAAGCCAGACACTTAAGTGGATTGAAGCAGGAAAGAATCCAAGTGAACAGAATGTTGAGATAGAAGGAACAGAGCCATATATTGTTGGTGGTCATACAGCAAGTGGTTACTGGGTAGATACAAACAGAAAAACCACAATAGATGGTCTATATGCGGCAGGGGATGTTGCAGGAGGATGTCCACAAAAGTATGTAACCGGTGCTATGGCAGAGGGGGAAATAGCTGCCATAGATATAGTAAAGACTCTTAGTGAAGAGGGTATACAGGATAGCAGCCTTGTAAATGCAAGTGATGAGTATATTAATGAATTCGTAAATAACAAGCTTGCTGAATACAATGCATATCTTCAAAGGCAGGAGGAAGTGTTCTCAACAGAACAGCTTGAGGAGGCTATGCAGAAGGTAATGGATACCTATGCTGGTGGTATAGGAAGCCATTATCAGTTTAATGAAAAGCAGCTTGAGCTTGCAAAGCAGAAGATTGGACAGCTTGTTACACTTTCTTTTAAGGTGTCAGCGACAGATTATCACGAGCTTATGTTTGTGTATGAGTTAAAGGAAAGACTTACAATCTGTCAGGTGCTTATAGAACATTTAAGGGCAAGAAAGGAAACAAGATGGCACAGCTTTGCTGAGAATCTTGATTATCCTGATAAGTCAGAGGAATGGCTTAAGTATGTTAACACAAGAAAACAGGGTGATAACATAGAGGTTATATTCAGAAAGCTTGTAGGAAGAGGTGAGACATATGAGCATAGTAATTAATAAGAATAAATGTGTCGGATGTGGACAATGTAGTACAGTCTGTCCTGGAAGTCTCATAAAGCTGGGACAGGATAAGAAAGCATATATAAAGTATCCGAGGGACTGCTGGGGATGTTCATCGTGTCTTAAGGAATGTAAGTTTGAGGCTATCGCCTTATACTTAGGAGCTGATATGGGCGGTATGGGCAGTAAAATGAGTGTGACCTCCAAAGGAGACTATCTTAACTGGAACATAGATAAAACAGATGGCAGCAGGGAAACAATAGTAATTAATAAAAAAGAATCTAATAAGTACTGATGTATATGGATAAAGAAAGGAAGGATAAAACAATGGCAGAATTATCGCATCTTGACCAGCTTGAAGCTGAGGCAATATATATAATCAGAGAGGTAGCGGCTGAATGTGAAAAGCCGGTTATGCTTTACTCAATAGGAAAGGACAGTTCGGTAATGCTTCATCTTGCTATGAAAGCATTTTACCCAGAAAAGCCACCTTTTCCATTTCTTCACGTTAATACAACCTGGAAGTTTAAGGAAATGATCAAGTTCAGAGATGAAACAGCTAAGAAGCTTGGTATTGAAATGCTTGAATATATTAACGAGGATGGTGTTAAGAAGGGAATTAATCCATTCGATTATGGCTCAGTGTATACAGATATTATGAAGACACAGGCTTTAAAGCAGGCTCTTAACAAATATGGTTTTACAGCAGCGTTTGGTGGCGGCAGAAGAGATGAAGAAAAGTCAAGGGCTAAGGAAAGAATATTCTCATTCAGAAACGAAAACCAGGCCTGGGATCCTAAAAACCAAAGACCAGAAATGTGGAAGCTTTATAACTCACGTATAAACAAGGGCGAGAGTATAAGAGTATTTCCTATATCTAACTGGACTGAAACAGATATATGGCAGTATATTAAAAGAGAGAATATTGATATTGTACCTCTTTACTATGCAGACAAGCGGCCTGTTGTTGAAAGAGATGGAATGCTTATAATGGTTGATGATGACCGTTTCAAGCTAAGAGAGGGTGAAAAGATAGAATACAGAAATGTACGTTTTAGAACTCTTGGCTGCTATCCTTTAACAGGTGGTATAGAGTCGGATGCAACAACTCTTGATGAGATAATCGATGAAACACTTAGTGCTGTATCTTCTGAAAGAACCACAAGAGTTATTGATAATGAAGCAGCAGGAAGTATGGAAAGAAGAAAGAGAGAGGGGTATTTCTAAGATGATAGGATTATTAAAGTTTATAACATGCGGAAGCGTGGATGATGGAAAGTCTACATTAATAGGACATATATTATATGACTCAAAGCTTTTATATGCCGATCAGGAAAAGGCTTTGGAGCTTGACAGTAAGGTTGGAAGCCGCGGTGGGGCGATTGACTACTCACTTCTTCTGGATGGACTTATGGCAGAGAGAGAGCAGGGCATCACCATCGACGTTGCATACAGATACTTTACAACGGATAAAAGAAGCTTTATCGTAGCCGATACACCAGGACATGAAGAATATACAAGAAATATGGCGGTTGGTGCATCATTTGCAGATCTGGCAATCATTCTTATAGATGCGAAGCAGGGCGTGCTTGTCCAGACCAAAAGACATGCAAGAATATGTGCACTTATGGGAATTAAGTACTTTGTGTTTGCAGTTAATAAGATGGATCTTGTGGGATACTCTAAAGAAAGATTCGATGAGATTACAGCCCAGATAGATGAGCTGTCTAAGGAATTAGGACTTGCAAGTGTTAAGATTATCCCGGTTTCTGCAACAGAGGGTGATAATATCACTAAGAAGTCAGATAATACACCTTGGTATGATGGTGAGGCACTTCTTACATATCTTGAAAATGTTGATGTAAGTGAGAAGAAGCAGGAAGAGGGCTTTTATATGCCTGTTCAAAGAGTTTGCCGTCCTGACCACACATTCAGAGGTTTTCAGGGACAGATTGAGTCAGGTGTGGTAGCTGTCGGAGATGAAATCACAACACTTCCAAGTGGAGAAACAGCTAATGTCAAGAGTATTCTTGTAGGTGATAAGGATAGCCAGAGTGCACAGGTTGGACAGCCTGTTACTATACAGCTTGATAAGGAGGTTGATGTGTCAAGGGGCTGTGTTCTTGCAGCAAGTACAACACTTCCTGTTATTAAGTCTTTTACAGCAACAATGCTTTGGATGGATGATGAAGAACTGACAGTTGGTAAGGACTATATTGTAAAAATAGGCACAAAACAGGTGCTTGGTGTATTAAAGAATATCCAGTATAAGATAGATGTTAATACGGGTAAGTTTATACAGGCTAACGGACTTAGCAAGAATGAAATCGCAGTATGTGATATAGGACTTCAGGAGCCTGTTGTTATTGATGAATTCGCTAAACATAAGACACTCGGTGAGCTTATACTGATAGACAGAATAAGCAATATGACCTCAGCCTGCGGCGTTGTTACAGATACAAGTGCATATGATAAGAAGGAAGTAAAGTGTGCATTTGTTAATGGCAGCATAAAGGGAAATGCAGATATATTCGAAGAATATTACTATAATCTGGAAAGTGCAACAGTATCAAAGGTAAGTCCTGCTGGAAAGAATTATACAGTTGGACAGGAGATTAACGTAAACGGTGATTCCTACAGCTATCCTGATAGCTTTGATATATTAGTATTCAGAGACAGAGTGGCAGTTACAGTAAGAAATAAGAGAATAGAATCCATAGAGAAGATAGAGGATTATGCATATACAGGACTTCCAGTTATTAATAGCAGAGGCTTTGGTGTTAAGCTGTCAGGCAAAGAGGATTATGATAAGCTGCTTGAGGAGTTAGCTGCAATCAAGGAAGGCAGGAACAGCCTTAATGATACGTTCTTTAATAAATGGACAGACTTTGGAGCTTATAGAAAAATAGTATTCAAGGATGAGGTATGGGAGTACGTTATCTAAATGAGCAGTCAGCCTTAATATAATTAAATATTTCATAAAATGTATAAAGCAAAATGGGCACTGGTGATTTATGTCAATCGCCAGTGCCCGTTTAGGGTTGTTAGTTATTCAATTATTAATATTCATAATTTAATTATTGGTATTCTTATCGTTATTCTTATCAGCGTTCTTTATATCAGCTCTGTCTATCCAGCAGCCGAATATAATTCCACCGATTATAAGAAGTATAACAATACCAACTGTTATATTTCCTGCCATATAACCTCCGTTCTGTAATTGGAATTTTCATCATTAATCCATTACCTGTGTGCTTATTTAGTCAAATAAAGATATTCTGTATCTGATGGAACGCAGGATTTTGTAAATAATAGTCCCTATTATTCCAAATGTAATACTTAATGTAGAACCTACGGCTACAATTCCGCCTACAGCAATAGCTATATATGTTAAAATATTCATAATCAATGCCTCTTTTTTAATAATTTAGTAAATAGTTGTTTTGCACTAAATATAAAAAACTTAGTTATTATAGAATAAATACATTGTAAATATAGTTAAAGAGCTGACAGCTTATTTTTCACCGTCCGTATTGTGGATATAATTGACGACTATCGTCTGGATTGAAAAAAGATTATCCATAGATCTGTTATATGTAAGATAATGCTCATTATTAATAATAACGTCAGAAGAAGCTGACATAAGCAGAGCATTAATTCTGGCAGAATAACGTACACAGGCTCTGGTAGTTACTGCTTCAGATATGTTAGAGTTAGAATTACCTAACATTTGTATGGTGCAAGGCTGTGAATCATCAATAGCGGTGATAGGAGTTGCAAAGACTCTTCCGCTCTGGCAGCCTGCTTCAATAGCTTTTAAAGCATTGTCAGAATTATTATTGGTATTATCAGAATAACCGGTATATACATACAGGTCCTGCTGCTTTAAGCTATATGAACAGGTATCATTCTGATAAATAGAATCAGTAAGGCTGCTATCTGTACATGCCTGAACTTTATCAAGACACATGGTGCCAAAAAGAACAATAATTATAAGTATGTAATTAATAAGTCTTAGTGTTCTTTTTTTCATACTAATTGCAATCCTTTCCTGATTTTTATGTATAATAGCATATATTTTATATTTTGTTAAGATTTAGTTAGTAATATTTTAAAGATTGTATTATACTTGATAAATATGATGATACAGGAAATGTAATCTATGAAGATAACCCTGTATATCATAATATATAGCTTACGAAGCAGAGTGGGAAAAGAGGGAAAATATGTATATAAGGAAATTGCTTGCCATACTAGGAATGTATGGTGTAATACTGTGTGCCCTGTGTGGGTGTCAAAAAACGGCGGATAGTACAGTTGTGGATTATGAGGAGCTGCCGGTTATAATTGTCGGGAGTGATAATTATCCTCCGTTTAAGTATGAAGATGCTGATGGTAATGCGACAGGCATAGATGTTGACCTTGCAACAGAAGCATTCAGAAGAATGGGATATAAGGCACGATTCGTATGCATCAACTGGGAAGATAAGGATACGCTGTTAGCAAATGGAAGTGTGGATTGTGTATGGGGCAGCTTCAGCATAAATGGCAGAGAGAATGAATACAGATGGGCTGGACCTTATATGGTGAGCCAACAGGTTGTTGCTGTAAATGTTAATAGTGATATATATAAATTAAGCGATCTTGAGGATAAGACGATTGCAGTACAGATAACAACAAAGCCGGAGGAGTTGTTTTTAAACAGGACAGATGAGAGAATTCCTTCTATAAGGTCACTAATTGCACTGCAGGACAGGGAACTCATATATCCGGTTTTAAGTAAGGGCTATGTGGATGGCATAGCGGCGCACAAGACGGCTATAAAACAATATATGAAGGATTATGATATAGAATTCAGAATACTTGATGAGCCGCTGCTTAATGTAGGACTTGGTGTTGCATTTGATAAGAATGATGTGCGCGGGCTTGATGTAGAGCTTACACAAATACTTAATCAGATGCGCATTGATGGTACACAGAGGAAGATACTAGAAAAGTATCTTGATGATGTAGATGAATATCTGGAGGTTGAAGACTATGAAAAGTAAGAATATTTCCAGACCGGTTACCAGAAGAAAGCTGGTACTTGTATATCTGCTTGAGGTTATATGTGGTATTATACTTATTACTGTCGTTGCAGCCTGTGCCATAAGGACAGATCTTTTAAAGTCACAGAAGAATCTGACAGATACTGCTGCATATATTAATGAGCAGTGTAACAGCTTTAAAAGACTCAACCTTGCCTCAGAGTCAAAGAGTCTTATGAGAATGGTTGTAAGCTCCAGACAGATAAGAAATAATATATCATACGAAAAGCAGCAGGGAAAGGATGATTCCTACATATATGGAGAGACCTTTTTAAAGAATAATGTGCAGGAGTGTTATCTTACGGGCGTTATTATTCTTGACAGACAGGGAGAGCTTAAGAATCAATATTATGAGGATGAAACCGGTGTAGAACAGCTAAAGGAATATTTAGACAGAAGCTCACTTATTGATGTTTGTGACAAGGAAAAGAAGATGTATTGCGCACGTATTAATTGTAATGATGGTTCATATATAGACCTTGCTGCCTGTGGACTTGAAGATAAAAGCGGAGTTGTAGCCACATATTATCATACAAGTGCGGAATATGTTGATGATTATAACCTGTCCTTTAAGCATATACTAGCAGGTTATTATGCAAGGGAGCAAGGAACAGTCGTGGTGACTAGTGGTGAGAGAATAATAGCATCAAGTAATGAGAGCATGATAGGTGATGATGTTGACAACTATAACATTCTTAAAAAGATAAAAGACAGCTCCTCAAGCGGAATACTCAAGCAGGCAAAGCCAGATGATGGTTCAAGGGCACATAACTTTGGCCTGATGAAAAAGGGAAGAAATTATTATGTGTATATATATCTGCCTGAAAAGTATATATTTGAACAGACTGCATCACATATATTATATACATTTACAGTATATATGGTTATAGTAATAATATTTAATATGGCAAGATGGAAAACGGCAAGAGGCTACGAGGCTGAACAGAATGTGCTTCAGAAGCAGTATGCTGCCGAGCTTGCCTGGAAGAACGAACAGCTAAAGGAGGCTGTTATAAGGGAGGAAAAAGCCAATGCAGCCAAGTCGGGATTTCTTTCTAGAATGACACATGATATAAGAACTCCACTTAATGGAATAATAGGTCTTCTTAAGATAGATGAAAAACATATGAATGATATCGAGCTTATTAATGCAAACAGACAGAAGATGATGGTTGCTGCCAATCATTTGTTGCTGCTTATTAATGATATATTACAGATGAGTAAGCTGGAAACAGATAATATAGAGCTTTCATATGAGGTTATAGATTTAAACCAGCTTGCAAAGGATGTTATTACTATAATTGAACAGAGGGCGGCAGATGGTGGTGTAAACATTGAATATGAAAAGCCTTCAGGGGATGTGCTGTATCCGTATGTGTATGGAAGTCCGCTCCATTTAAGGCAGATATTTCTTAATATATATGGAAATTGTGTTAAGTATAACAGAGTTGGAGGTTATGTAAGAACTGAATTCTCGTGTGTGGAAAAGACGGATGATTATGTCAGG
>CAKRKK010000034.1 GCA_934358235.1 uncultured Lachnospira sp. | reverse complement strand
AGTTAAGAGCACCTGCTGATAAGCTTGAAATGATCGTAGATAAGGAATTCTGGCCATTCCCAAGCTATGGAGATCTTATCTTTGAAGTATAATAATTATTAAAATATATTAAAAGCTGGTATGTAACCAGCAAAAAGTAACTCCTGTTGATATAAGCTATATTCACAAAGCTTGTTTCAACAGGAGTTACTTCACTTTTCTGGACTATTAATTACCTGATTGCTATATAATTATTATTGTGGATAATTAAGTCTTTCAGGAACAGGATTATCAAGCACCTCTTCCTTGAACTTCTTCATATACAGCTTAGCAAGTGTAAGGTTATTATCAAGATAGTTACCGCAATCTCTTGGAGAATAACCTGGAATCTCGCCTTCATATGAAAGTACATATTCTGCCCCTTCTCTAAGCACCTCAAGTATATCTTCTGACTTAAGATCACCTGAAAATATTACATAAAAACCTGTTCTGCAGCCCATCGGTCCAAAGTATATAGTCTTATCCGCCCATTCCTTATTATTTCTTAAAAATGTAGCCATCAGGTGTTCTATCGAATGAATACCTGCTGTATCCATAGGTGCCTCTACATTGGGCCTTGTAAATCTAAGGTCAAAGGTTGTAAGTACAACATCTCCCTGATAATCCTTTCTTGATACATATACTCCTGTTAAAAGATCCAGATGATTAACTGTAAAACTTGCTATTTTATTCATAATTTTCCTTTCCTTTATCACTTGATTTAATTTTATATTCTATTTTTCCTTAAGATAAACCATTCTTCTGTTCTCGCTTGTAATCTTGATAACAAGGCACTTTATTCCCATTATGAACTTTGATAAAGTAGAATACCCATATTCCTTTACCTTAAAGTCAGGATAATTACTGTGTATCTTCTGACCAAGTGCTCCAAGCTCGACTCCATTATCATTGGTTTTTACATAATTCACAGCATACTCTGTGACCTTTTCCTTCATATTCTTATCTTCTTTAAGCCGTACAAGTACTGTGTTGTTAAACTTTTTAAGCTCCAGACTATTCATCTCTTCTAAAAATGTTGATAAGGAGCTGTAACCATAATTTCTTACATCGAAATCTGAATACTTCTTCTGCAGCCTGCTGCCTAACTCTCCAAGTCCGGTCTGCTTTCCCTTGTTATCATTTTCCTGAATTATCTCTATTATTGCATTCTCTATCTTAGACTGCTTTATAATATTGCTGCTTGCTTTCTTCTTTGCCGGCTTGCTGTCTGGCTCATCCTCATGTGCCTGTTCCCGTAACAGTTCAAGATCAGTAAACACTGAGCAGGCAGCCCTGAACGAACGCGGTGTTTTATTCTCACCCATTCCTATAACATCCATTCCTGACTCTCTTAAACGGCTTGCCAGTCTTGTAAAGTCGCCATCTGAGGACACTATACAGAAGCCATCGACATTGTTAGTGTAAAGAATATCCATAGCATCTATAATAAGTGTCGAGTCCGTAGCATTCTTTCCAACAGTATTACGGAACTGCTGGATAGGTGTTATGGAATTCTCCATAAGCTCCTTTTTCCACTTATTTGCCTGTGTGCTCGTCCAGTCTCCATATATTCTTTTATATGTTATAACACCATACTTAGTCATCTCATCAAGTATATCAGATATATACTTTGATGAAATATTATCCGAATCTATAAGCACAGCATATCTTTTATCATCCACTATTAAATTTCCTCTTTCTATTATTTACATCTGGCATACAACCACAAAGCCAATATAAGCTTATAGCAGCATATACCATAACAACAATTAGCTACATCTGATGCCTTACTATCTTGTATTCATCATTACTCTGGTAATAAGGACATTCTCTATACTCTGACGTTAATAGTCTGGCATAATCATCCTCATCCATATCAACATCACAGACATATTCTTCCATTTCTTCATCATAAACCATATTGTTACAATAATCACAGTTATAATGTGCTACCGCCATATTATCACACCTCATTTTCCACACATGCTTATATTCATGCTCATACTCATATTCATATTTATACTCATACTCATATTCATACTCATATTCATATTTATGCTTATATTAATATTCATACTTGTATTCATACTTATATTCATATTCATACTTGTATTCATAATTATATATCTATTTTCATATGCTTATTTTCTAATTTATTTGTCATTATTATTCTTGTAGTTATCAAGAAAGCTATGTTTTTCTCCCTGCTGCTTATATGCTATAACGGTATCCAGATTAACATTTTCAACACTTCTGAATATGTTCTTCTCAATATATGGACTTACCTGTGTTAAATCCTTGATAAGCTGCTTTATCTCTGCCCTCTTTGAACCCTTTCCTGTTCCACCGCAGGATGCACAGCCCTCTGTAAAACGGCAGGCACACTGTATGAACTGGAGATTATTATAATCCTTCCAATGAATAATATCTGACTCCCTTATAAGATACATAGGTCTTATAAGTTCCATTCCTTCAAAGTTCGTGCTGTGAAGCTTAGGCATCATAGTCTGTATCTGTGCACCGTACAGCATTCCCATAAGGATGGTTTCTATTACATCATCATAATGATGCCCAAGAGCAATCTTATTGCAGCCAAGCTCCTTAGCCTTACTGTACAGGTACCCACGCCTCATTCTTGCACAAAGGTAACAAGGGGATTCTGTTATATCCACAACTGTATCAAATATTTCTGTCTTAAACACAGTTATAGGAATATCTAAAAGCTTTGCATTATTAAGTATAACATTATAGTTAAGCTCGTTGTAGCCTGGATTCATAACAAGAAATACCAGCTCAAAGTTATTCTTTCCATGCTTCTTAAGCTCCTGAAACAGCTTTGCCATAAGCATAGAATCCTTACCACCCGATATACATACTGCTATCTTGTCACCATCCTGTATAAGCTCGTATTCGTTAAGTGCCTGTGTGAACTTTCTCCATATAGGCTTTCTAAACTTCTTGACTATACTTCTTTCTATCTCCTTAACTCTGTCTGCTGCCTCTTTACTGCTCTCATCATTATCTGACTCTATATACTTAGTAAACTTCCACTTAAGATATGCAACAAAGCCTCCATCTATACTGTATGCCTCATACCCCATATCTTCAAGCGTATCCTCAAGCTCCTCACTTTTCTGTCCTGAATAACATAACAGATATATTGGAACATTCTTTGAATATGTGTTAAGAAACTTTTCTCTTCCAGTTATATTATCCGGCTTTAGATCATTCATCATATCCTCCCAGTAATACTGGATGGCTGATTCCATGGTTTCCTTATCATACTCATCTTTATCTCTTATATCTATGATAACCTTATCTCTTTTATCATCATAAAGCTGCTGTACTGTTCTCATCGTAATCCTCACTTCTGTTTTTCTAATCAGTTTCCACAGAATTTATTTATTTCTTATACTCTTTAATCATATTAATACTTATTTCTGTGCACTTTTTATGCACCTTATGAGAATTTAACCATCTCACTATTTACATACATTTTATTATATTATTTTTTTCCCAATTTCTCAATTATTTCTTAATTATTAACTGAGCAGCAGCTAAGTACTACTAACCGATTGCTAACTAATTGTTCACTAATTATTAACTGATTACTAATTGATTACTACATATTACCACATAAGTGGCTGATAAAAGGGATACCTGCCCATTGGCCAAGTATCCCTTCTATGTAAAATGGCTTATAGTCTAGCTATTCTTATTATGCTTTCTGCCATATATTATTACTGCGCATATACCAAGTATTCCGATGATTGCGAGTATACACCATAATACAGGCTTGCTGTTATCCCCTGTAGCTGTTCCCTGTTCAACTGTTACTGCTGTGTCACCTTTGCTATCGGTAATCTGTCCAGTATCACCTTTGCTATCGTTATCACCAGAGCTGTTATTGTTATTATCCAGCTTCTCCCAGGAAAGAGCAATCGGTGAAAGTGAATTCAAGGTCATAGTAATACCATCCTGTGTCAAAGCCAGAGCTGGCGTTTCTATGTCGCCTGCAGAATAAGTCTTACCGTCTGCAGCTATGCGGTTTTCTGTAAACATATGAACTGCGAAGAACTGATAATCTTCTCCATTAGTACCCTGTGGATATGGCAATGTAACCTTTACTCCCTGTGCTGGGAAATTATCGGTTGTTACACGCGACCAGTTAATATTATCCAGACTATGAAGAAGCAGCACCTCATATACAGCCATATTCTCCTCTGCTGTAAGCTTTCCATCATCCTTACATTCAATCAGAAGCTTCTTTAAATATTTTATTATGTTATCCGGACTATTTAATAATATATTATCCTTCTTTACATCTGCAAGCTCTGACGTCACCTCGACAACATCCCTTCCGCCCATTACAAGACGGAATGCTTTTCCAAGTGCAGGCTGTACTGCCAAAGCATTAGTTTCTTCAATCGTTCCACTAAGCACCAGTATATTATCATCTGGAAGCTTATAGTTCTCATTATTTAAAACTGCTTCCTCTATACTAATAGTTACCTTCTTATCAGCTCCTGCATCTGGTGTATCGAACGCGGCTGTCAGCTTAACATCACCAAGCTGAGGATTATCTGCCTCAAGCATTCCAGAAAGCTTCAATTCACCTGCAAGCTCAGCTTCTTTACTGCCATCCTGCATCTTATTAAGAACTCTCAGCTCTCCTGCAGCCCACATAAGTGTCTTAGGACTTACCTTAACCTTTAACTTAGCTGATGCTGTTTCCCAGTTTACGGAATCCTCCGGTGTAAATACAACATCATATTCTGTTATATTACTATCCTTAACTTCTGGTCTTATATCATTACTTACCCAGCTAAAGGCTCCGGCTGTTGAAGCCCCACCACCTGTCAAGCTGCTATCTGAAAGTGTCTGTCCATAGGTAAGCTCTTTTGCTGCTGGAAGCGTAGTAATTACCGGTACTGCTTTCTTAACCGGTATCTTAAGTGTTACCTCAGCCGTAGTATAATTGGCCTTATCAGCCGGTGTATATATGAGCTTATACCCACTATTACCAGCCTCTGGTACAACATCTGGATTCTCCCAGCTCCACTCTCCATCAGTTAATTCCTCATCTGTATATGGATTTACTGCCTTTCCACCATTCAGTTTAATATCAGCCAGCTTAGTATCAGGATTATATTCCAGCTCACTAACCCGCGGATTTTCTGTAACCTTTGGAACTGCCTTCTTTACTGTAACCCTCGTCTTACCGCTCAATGACTTATAATCTGTATCTGATGGCGTGAATATCCATTCTGCTTCTGTCACCCCTGCTGATAGCTGTTCCTCCGGATTCTTCCACTCAATTGTACCTTTCAGGCTTTTATCGGCATTATTGTTCTCTGTAAATGCTCCTGTAAGCTTAGAAGCTCCAAGCTTCTGACCATACGTTAACTCCTCACATTGATTTACAGAACCTGCTACAGCCTTCTGCTCAGTTATCTTAATAGTAAGCTCATAGGTTGTATCTTCGTAATCAGCCATCTGAATTGTCACCTTTAAAAATGCTGTTTTACCTATGCAGTCCTTATCAACTGTATTAACACTATACTGAAGTGTTGTTTTACTCGTCTGTGCACTTCCTAACAGTTTATCATCATCCTTTGCTGTTGTAAGCTGACAAACCGCATCTGTGCAATCCTCAGGGAAATTCATTTCCTTACTTAAATCAATAATTTCTGTATTTCCTTTAGAGCCAGATGTGTAAACATAGCTTTTTACTACATCCGTTACTGCAGGAACTGACTCTGCCTTAGTGATTGTCAGTGCCTCTAGCCCTCCTGTGATAGTAACAGAATAATTCGTATTAGCTGCTGTTCCTGTAATATCATAGCTTCCAACATGCGAAGTTATATCTGCTGTTGTTGTCAGCACAACACCCAGATTATCACCTTCTATTATCTGTTCAAAACCAGCTTCTGTAGCAACCTTGTAGGTAAACTCTGGATTCTCTGACTTATAGGCTCTGCTTGCCGGATTAATTGTAAGCTTTACCGGACGCGGCGTAATTACAGGTGTTACCGTTGCTTCCCTGACTGGATAATCCGTATCCTCCGGTGTAAATATAAGCTTACAGGTTGCTGTCGTACCAACAGGTAAAAGCTTATCTGTACTGCTATTTAGTGCATCTGATACCCTCCAGCTTCCATCTATGCTTACACCACCTGCTGTTACCTTTCCACCTGTGATTGACAGTTTACTGGTCTTTGTTCCATACATTCCTGAAACCTCTGGCATTTCCTCTACAACTGGTGCTGCCTTCTTAGTTGTTACTATGTCACCTGCAGCTACCTCTGAAATGTTTGGCTCACTTTCAGTTGTGCTTATATTATATACCTTATCCTGTGCAACTATATATATTTTATATTCAGTATTCGCCACAAGACCTGTAACGAGTCTGCTGATTACAGCTTTTCCAGCTTCAAGGGTATTGACCATTCCACTTCCAGCACTTCCAGAACCCTCTGACATGGCTGCCTTCATAACACCTGCCGCATCTGGTGCTGTATTTGTAGCTGGTAGTACTGTATAATAGTAAGCTCCTTCTTCATTTACTGTGAATTCAAACTTAAACTGTGTATCGGTCCAGTCTTCGCCTGAAACAGCATGAATGTCTGATATAACTGGTGCTGTTGTGTCAAGGACTATTCCATCAGAGCTCAGATAGGTTATATTTCCAACATTATCTGTAAGCTTCACATAAACTATCTGATTCTCGTTTTCCTTAAGCACCGGCTTATTGGAATTATCATAAAGTATGTAGTTTAACTCTGAAGCTCTAAGCTCATCCAATGTCATCTGCTTATTGGCAATAAGATATTCAATATTACTTACTCCACTAAGTGTATCATCAGCTTCAATAGTTACTGTCCTGCTGGCAGCCCTGTAATGTCCAAAGGAAATAATCTCAAGAAATCTGTCCCATAGCTTTGCATCTACCTTAATCTTTCCTGTAGGTGCTGTATTATCAAAGTTAACAGTTATATCCTTCTGGTAAATCCTGCCTGTATCTGTATTTCTGAAATACAGCTTTCTGGTCTGGCTGCCCTCCTTATCACTCTTAAAAGTATATTCATTAGAAAAGCTGTCTATATCAAGGCTGTCGCTGACACTATACTTTGCAGCTTCTGTTTCTTTAGCCGTAATGTCTACTGTCTTACTATAATATAATGACTCAGCCTCTTCCTTTCCGTTATATAGCTCTTCCCCCGTGAATTCTCCTACTGCAATCTCAAAGGTGCCTGAGGTCTGTCCTGTATAATTGCCTTTTCCCATTACAGTAAAGGAAGCCGTACCAACACCTGTATTATCAGTATATGTCATTGTATAATCCTTACCTGGAACTAATGTAGCAAACCCTGTCTTTACAACAACCTTAGGCTCCAGCTTATCTCCCGTATAGGTAAGATCCTCATCCGCAGCGACTGCCACTTGTTGTCCGGTTAAATCAAATGGAGTAATGGTAAATTGCTCACTTGCTTCAAGCATCTCATAATTACCATCGTCATTACCTATAATATTTACAGTTGCCTGTCCCGCCTTTATATTATCATTATAGGAAACACTATATTCATCTGCCGGGATAATGACGTCTCTATCATTCTCCTTTACTGTAACCTCTGGTTTCTTTTCACTTCCATCATACTGATAAGTATCCTGATTTATTATAATAACTGGATAACGTATATACCTTCTAGTGATACTGATCTGATGTCCTATTGTTTTAGATACATAATTCTTTGTTTCAGGCACAGAAATTGTAAGATAATAGGTGCCTGCATTAACTGGATTCTTATCCAGACGCTCTCCTTTATCAGAGCTTCCTTTATACCAGGTAAATGTCAGATTATTATATTCTGCACCTTTCAGCTTCAAATGTGCCTCTTTTGGATTAGGTATTTCCTCGCCACTATAGCTATAGTAAAAATAATACTTATTATAACCGCTTCCTTCTACGAAAGCTATCTCTGGTTCAGCCTTACTGATGCTTCCTTTGGTAGTCGGATTAAGTATTGCTAACTCATAATTATCTGCACGCCAGCCATTCAGCTTAATATCAGATGCTATAATAAGCTTGTCTTCTCCTGCGTCAGAATTCTCGTAGTTATAAGTTACCGTATAACTCAGATTATCCCCTGCACATACACCCTCAAACGAAATACTAAGTTCTCTACCTTCTACAGATGTTGTTCCATCGTATACCTTCGCTGCACTTCCAGAAATCGTTGGTGTAATCCTTTTCCTAGCAATCGTGAATTCCTTCTTTACATTTCCATTTGAATAGCCTTGCTTACCCGTTACAATAATCTCATACTTTCCGGCATCCTTAATCTGCGTAACGGTCTTTCCATCCTTTTTAATATCAAGGTTGTAGCTGTCAGAAGGCATTATACTTCCATCACTATCTCTTATCACCACATTATGAATCCTACCACTGTCATATGTAGTTGCATCAGCATCTGTAATGCTGACTGATTCATCAGTAATCTCTGTTTCCCGATAGCTCTCCGAAGTCAGGGTAAGCTGCTCTTGTGTAAAAGTGCTTTGTGTATCAGCATCATATGTATACACAATACGATATGTCTTTCCGTCCTTTTCAAACTCTGCCTCATACTCTTTTCCAGGAGTTCTTTCTTTAACACCCTTCATTACTAATAGATTCGGATAACCCCAGGCAGCCTCGTCATTACTGTCATAACCACAGTTGCACACATCCACAAGATAATTGTCATCATTAAATGACACAATATTCCAGGCATGTTCCCTGTCAATAGCTGCTGTTGTATCATCACCAACATATCCCTTTATATTACCAGTCACAGTATAGCAGGTAATTCCACCATCTATATTGCACAGATACTGAAACGCCCTGGCATAACCAAGAGCACCTGATTTTTTAAAATCCCCGTACAAAACATCCAATATACCATCATTGAGCTTCTTTGATGATGGTTCCTCATACCTCGCACCTGCATTAACTGCCGTGTTATACTCCTGTATCCGGTTTAGAAATGAATTGTTTTTATTATCTTCTACAATACCTTTTGCTCTTCTTATTGCCCACTCCCGTTTTCCTGAATTCTCCTTACCAAGGATGTACTCGTTATAAATTGAATTATTCAATGCGTATTCAGTTACTACAGGAAAATCTAAATCATATACTATCGTATATCCAGAATTAGCATCAACACTAGTATAATATATTTCTCTATCCAATGAATACCAATACATTTCATATGGGCAATCTGCAAGTAATGCATTTAAAAGCTTTTTTAAGTCTTCACGCCAGCTTTTATTCCCTTCTTCGCTGGTCCAATAAGAAATTTCTGGATATAATTGAAACTTTGTACTTCCACCATTATTTTCAACTATTGCCTTAATCTTAGGCTTAATCTCATCATACAGTTCCTTTGCCCGGTCTGTAAGATTATTTCCTGCAATAGAGCTGCACGTATCCGGCTGTGCACTAGATGTCTGTGCCAGCGGCTCTGCTATAGCTTCTGCCGTATATTCTCCCTCTGAAGCCTGTTCCTGTGCAGGCACTCTTGATGCAAATGCAGTCACATCTATACTTGTCAGCACAAGTACAAGTACGGTCATTATTGTAAAAATACGTTTCCAGCCATTTCTTTTATATTGCTTCATACACTGGCCCTCCTTGATTATATTTAATTATTCTCGTTCTCTGTTTTCTTTAAATTTTATCACAGATTCTTCACATTATCAATATAAACAAGGATTTTTACTTATGTTTTTCTACTTATAATATACCTTTTATTGCACTTCCCATCCTTTTAACCTTGTCCTTGTACTCCTCGTTAAAGCTTACCCATATCCTCTGCATTATATAGTATCTTCTGTCATACATATTAAGATACATAGAAGGCCGGCAGTTGTATATGTTATACATATGAACCAGCGTTTCCGCATCTGGGTATTCCTGCTCTTTTTCGTACATGCGGTACCTTTTTCTTGGCAGACAGAGCATTTCCGACATAGTATCCTGCGAATAATGATAAAAGCTTCTCACATATTCAAGCATGGAAAAGTGATCCCATTGTTTTAACATATAATCCAGCAGCAGATCATCATTGGTGATATTATCGTTCTTCTTTATTTCAGAATTACGATAATACATTATACTTTCTGCAATCACCTTCATAACAAAGGTTTTGTCATCCTCCTTATATCCGCTCATAATATTATCAAGCTCCGTTGTCACTATGTTATCCCTGCTTCCACATACGAGCTCATCTACATCCATCCCCAACATCTGCAGTGACTTTATATTGCTGAAGGATATAATAATACGTCCATTTTCACGTTTAGAATAATCATCCTGCGATATTCCCAATATTTCTCCCATCTGTGTCTGGTTATAACCCAGTTTTTTTCTATATGCCCTCAGCCTGTTACGGCAATCTTCATAATGCATGCTGTTCATTTACTTTATCCTCATAGCAAATTACAGCCCACATAACTGCGGACTGTAATTCCAATATTTTCCAACAATTCTTATGAAAATTTTATTACATTAGCATGGTGCCCAAATAGGTCAGAAACGGCATATTTTTAGAAAATGTCTTGTAAATAAGCTTATTTTATTACTTTCCAAGCATTTCTGCCAAGTCCTTCTCTGGTGTGCTTATAGGTGATATATTATAATTATCCACAAGATAATTAAGCACATTTTTAGATATGAAGGCTGGAAGCGTTGGTCCTAGATATATATTCTTTATTCCAAGCCTGAGTAGTGTAAGAAGTATACATACTGCCTTCTGCTCATACCATGAAAGCACCATCGATAGTGGAAGCTCATTCACGTCACATTCAAAAGCCTCTGATAGCGCTATCGCAACCTTTATCGCACTATACGCATCATTACATTGTCCCATATCCATTATTCTTGGAAGTCCATCTATCTTTCCTAAATCAAGGTCATTGAATCTGTACTTTCCACATGCAAGCGTAAGTATGATAGAATCCTTTGGTGTCTGTTTAACGAATTCTGTGTAATAGTTTCTTCCTGGTCTTGCACCATCACAGCCGCCAACAAGGAAGAAGTGGCTTATGCTGCCATTCTTTACGCCCTCTATAACCTTATCAGCTACTGAAAGGACTGTTCCGTGTCCAAAGCCTGTTGTGACATAACCTCCGCCATTAATTCCTGTTTTTTCCTGTTTTTCCTTATAACCTCCAAGTTCAAGTGCCTTATTGATAACCGGAGTGAAATCTTTTATGCCTGCTTCATCTTCATTTATATGAAGCATTTCCGGATAAGATACTACCTCTGTTGTAAATACTCTGTCCGCGTAGCTCTTCTTAACCGGCATAAGACAGTTAGTTGTAAATAATACTGCTCCCGGTATATTATCGAACTCCTTCTGCTGATTCTGCCATGCTGTTCCAAAGTTGCCCTTAAGGTGTGGGTACTTATTTAATTCAGGATACGCATGTGCCGGAAGCATCTCACCATGTGTATATATGTTGATGCCCTTATCCTTTGTCTGTTCAAGCAGCATATGAAGGTCCTTTAAATCATGTCCTGTTACTACTATAAATGGTCCTTTTTCCACACTCATAGAAACCTTTACCGGCGCTGGTGTGCCATAGCTTGTTGTATTAGCTTTATCTAAAAGCTCCATACACTTAAGATTAACCTCTCCGACCTCTAATACAACTGGCAGAAGCTGTTCCATATCCATATCATAGCTAAGAATTGATAACGCCTTATAAAAGAAGCTGTTAACTGCCTCATCTGTATATCCAAGTACCATTGCGTGATATGCATAAGCCGCCATTCCCCTTATTCCAAACAGAATAAGTGACTTAAGCGAGCGTATGTCTTCATCAGCATTCCATATATCCTTGACATCATAGTCATCTGTATTGCCACATTTTGACTGGCATACAGTACAATCTGGTGATATGACATTCTTTTCCTTATGGACTCTTTCTATCATATCCTCAAGAGTTTCACTATTGAAATTAACATTGGTTATCGTTGTAAATAATCCCTCTATTATTATTCTGTCTGTATTATCAGTCTTAGGATTATTACCGCATGTCTTTGCAAGTCCTATAAGTGCTCCGGTAAGTTTATCCTGAAGTGCTGCCACCTCTGCACTCTTGCCACATACACCTGCACCTCCAGTACAGCCTGAACAGCCTGCTGTCTGCTCACATTGAAAACAAAACATCTTATTATCCATTATTCTTCTCTCCTTTATGTTAAAATATTAATAATATGTCCTTTGTAGTTTTTTATCTTCTGTTTTAATATTCGCATTATATATGTATTATATGTATATTTTTATTATTTTTCCGTTGCAAAAACAACCGTTTAAACTTATAATTCTATATATAAAATGTGTGGATACATTTACATATATTAATTAGAAATCATACAATGCAACTGGAGGTGTTGTTTTATGAAAATACAGGATTTTTGTGATATGAACAAGTTTGAGCAGATTATGTCAAACTGGGCAAAGAGTACCGGTCTTGCAACTGTTGCCGTAGGTGAGGATGGCAGCTATATAAGCGACTGCTACAACTTTACTGAATTCTGCATTGACCTGACAAGAGGATGTCCTGAGGGCAAGCGACGCTGCGAAAAATGTGACCGTGAAGGACAGGGTGTATATCCTTGTCACGCAGGACTTGTTGACTTCGGTATTCCTATAACACTTGATGACGGAACCGTACTTGGAAGTATCATAGGTGGACAGGTTCTTCCTGAGCACCCTGATGAGAATAAGTTCAGGGCTACTGCAAGAGAACTTGGAATTGATGAAGATAAATATATAACCGCACTTAAAAAGGTCAACGTGCGCACTCAGGAGCAGATTGACTCATCTGCTGCTCTTCTTGGTGATGTTATTAATATGTTTGTACGTGCCAGCTACACTTCTTATCAGAATTCACATATTCTATCTGAATTAACAACTGGTATCAGCAATGCAGCCCAGCAGTTAGAAGCTGCTAATGATAAGGTTAAACAGATTGATGGCTTTAGCAAGCGCCAGAATATACTTGCACTAAACGCCTCTATTGAGGCTGCAAGAGCTGGTGACAGCGGCAAGGGCTTTGCTGTTGTTGCTGTCGAGGTTCAGAAGCTTGCACGCGGAATGGGCGATGCAAGTGCAGATATTAAGAAAGCCATTGCTGAGGTTACACAGACAATAACAACACTAAATAAAGAGTGTAAAGAAGATTAAATTATTAATGACGGGTTATTATTGATAGGTTATTACTGATAGATTATTATTGATAGATTATTTAATAACCTTTGTTAATAATCCTGTAAAAAGAGAGCCAGTCTGCTTTATGTACAAACTGGCTCTTTTTTAATATATATTCAGGCTATTACGCTTTAATAGCTGCGCTTCCTTGTGCGCTTCCTTGTTAAGAGTTAAGACAGGCTTTCACCTTATTAGTAAAGCCTGCAGAAACAACAATATTATCTGTCTGTACTTTCAACCTCTCCTGTAAAGCCAGCCTCTTTAATCATCTTAAGTGTATCATCTATTCCCTGTCCGCCTGCTGTAAGATAACCTGATGCGAATATAGAATCAACTACCTTAAATAATGTTGGCTCTATTCCCTTGAAATATACTTCTCTTCCGGCAGCACATCTTATATCTGACTTTGGAACCATAAGTCTGGCAAGGCAAAGCACCTTAAGACAATATTCCTGTGTAAGACCTGATATATCTCTATCCGCAAGCCTGGTGCCTTTTATAGGAAGTAAAAAGTTGATTGGAACTGATTCCGGATTAATTTCCCTTATATCCATAAGCATATCAACAACATCACTTCTGCTCTCACCCATTCCAATGATTCCACCACAACACATTTCAAAGCCTATCTTCTTTAACATTCTGATATTATTAATTCTCTGGTCATATGTATGTGTTGTACATATATTAGGATAAAATGAACGGCTGCTGTTCAGATTATGATTAATTCTGTTTAAACCAGCTTCTTTAAGGATTCGCGCCTGTTTTTCTGTAAGAAAACCTATTGAACAACATATCTGTGTATCATTCTTTTTCATTATACGAATTCTTCCTGCCAGCTCTTCTATCTCCTCATCTGTGAAGCTTATTCCACTAAGTCCGATACAGTGTCTCGCAAGATGCTTCTCATCTACAAGATCATTATCTCCATAAAGCTTTTCATCAGATACTCTTCTATACTTCTCAATCTCTGCGTGTGATTCACAGGACTGTGCACAATATGCGCAATTTTGTGAACAATTACCACTTCTAACATTAGTTAAAAGCTGTATGCTTACCTTCCTGCCCTTATACTTTAATCTTAATCCGTATGCCACAGCTATAAGCTTATCAAGCTTATCCTCAGGCAGATTAAGTATATCCAGAGCCTCCTCCTTTGTTAATATATGCTCTTCCTTCCAATTATCCAATAACTGTTCAATAGCTGCTTCTGACATAATACCTGTACTCTCCCTTTATACTTATATTGATAGCTGATGGCTATAATCGCTAATATGCTAATAAGTATAAAAGTACGCACTTTAATTGTCAACCGCAAACTAATAATTGTAAACATTACACAAAATAACTATTTTTCTACGGCTCTACACCGTAATCTGATATGAATAGGATACCTTTGGTTCTTTCTTCTTAGCAGCCAGATATGTAATAATATCTTTTCTTGTTATAATTCCTATGAATATTCCCCTGTCATCTGTAACTGGAACAAAGTTCTGGTTAGTTATTTTCTCAAAAAGCTCTTCCATTGATGTATCAACTGTCACACTTGGATAGTTTCTTCTGAAATACAACTCATCCACCTTCTGCTTTTCCAGCTCCTTTACATCTATGCTCATGCTATTATTCTGGTTAATCCGGCACATATGCCATAGAAAATCGCCTTCTGTTATGGTTCCTACATAACGCTCTTCCTCATCCAGCACCGGTATGGCTGAATAACCATAATGATTCATCTTCTGTAATCCCTGCCTTATAGTATCATTATTATAAATATATGCCACCTTACACTTAGGCTGTAAAAAAAATGAAATGTTCATATGCATCCTCCACTTAACTCTTTTCCATTCTATAATGCGTAAATAATAACTTTAATGTATGTACATATGTAAGTACATTTAAGTATAAGTATTGTAGCATGTTGCACACGATATTAATATATTATCTGTGCACATTTCATATATTTTTCATTATTGACGCACTTTTTTCACAAAATCCTGTTATATCATCTGTTATATCAGGCGTTTCAGCTTACAATTCTCGATTCCCTCATCCCATAAATGAGCATATGACCTGCCCCTTACCTGACATATTATACTTGAATTCATAGCACCATGTCCTACTATAAGTATATCCCTGCCTTTTGCTAACTGTGGCTTTACTATCTGGTCAAGAAATTCCCCGGTTCTTGCAAAAAGTCCGTCAAGACTCTCAGCACCTCTGTCAGCTATATATTGTTCCGGACTGTGAAAAAGCGTATTAACATTATAATCAGTACCCTCAAAGTAATTCTCTATTCCCTCATATTCTCCAAACCCCATTTCCATAAGTCTGTCATCTATGACAACAGGAACCTGCGTTTTCCTGCCAGAGAGCACTATTCTTGCTGTCTGTTCTGCCCTTTTAAGTGGTGAACAATAGCATATATCCAAATGTACATCTCTATATTCTTCTGCTGCTCTCTCTGCCATAGCTATTCCATTTTCATTAAGCGGTATATCTGTTCTTCCCTGCAGCTTATGCTGCTCATTCCATTCTGTTTTTCCATGACGCATTATATATAACATTTTTAGATTCCTGCTGCCCGGTATTCCTTTCTCTTTGTTCTTCTAATTCTTTTATCTTACCAAGTAATACTCATTTATCCTTAATTAGGAATTGTCACAGACCTTCTATCC
>CAKRKK010000033.1 GCA_934358235.1 uncultured Lachnospira sp. | reverse complement strand
CTTTATTCCTCCCTGTTTATCCTAAAATTAACAACTATATTACAGCGCCGCTGTCTTTTCTATTATCTTTTTTCAAGCTCTTTTACTGCTTTATGCCGGCTTTTTTTGCTGTTTTATACCAGCTTTTTTACTACTTTATACCAGTTCTTTGCCGCTTTTTACTGGCTCTTTTACAAGCCAAACATAGCCTCTGAGCTTTCTATTCTTTCTGCCACCTCATCAAAGAATGTTTCCTCTGACTTATAGGGCTTAATATAAAATGTCTTTAAATTATACATATTAAGTGTCCTTATCTGTTCCTGTGTAAGCTCTGACAAGGTTCTTTGCAGCTTCTTAAGATACCTGTGCCACTTTATTATATAAGCATTATACCTCTCTGTATCAGATATTCCCAGCCACTTTTTCACTTTTATCTTGGTAAGCCTGTCCTTATTGCACTCCCCTGTCTGCAATATGTAATAAAAATGTTCATCATCCTCCCAATATCTTCCCAAAGGGAACATTCTGCATATTCCGGGTCTATAGCTGTGAATACTGCACATATTATCTTTATTCAGAAACGAACAGGCATCTGTATCAGCCTGCATCTTTATATTAGGAAGAATACACCCATCCACTACATTAAGCTCTATATTGCTGCCAGACATCTGTTCAAAGGACAGCCCAGTTCCTGCTGACAATCTATAGCAATCATACGGATCAAGCACTATCGTCTTTCCCATGCCAATGCAACATATTTTCTTGCAATTGCTGCAATTATCCGTATCCGCTCTTACCATATCATTCTCACCATATAATCTGCCATCTGATATATCCTCTAAGCCTGCATTTCTAATCATACTATATAAATCCCTTCTTCGTAAAAGCCTGAAATCCTTTAACACCTCAAATTCCCATAAAATTACGTGTCTACATCATATTATACTTTAATTTGGTAATTATGTCGATACACGCTGGAAAATGACTTTACTGTTGCCTTACTGCGGCTTTACTTCTGTTTTGCTGCTGCTTTGCCTTCTAATATTCTAAAGCTTTTACAAAACATGACTAAAAATACCAAACTTCTTACAAAAGTGCATTACTTTTTTATTAAAATGTGCTACAATACGTTACTGTATAATATTATTGCAAGCATAAGTATAAATAATGATTGGAGACAACAATGAAAGACAAGATTGTAACATTTGGTGAGTTAATGTTAAGACTTTCACCTGATAAAAATGAAAGATTCACACAGGCACACTCTTATGAAGCTGTATATGGTGGTGGTGAAGCTAATACTGCTGTATCACTTGCCAACTTTAATGTGGATACACGCTATGTAACTAAGCTTCCTGAGCATACTATAGGACAGAGTGGTGTCAACTCTTTAAGACAATATGGTGTAGATGTCAGCAGAATCGTCCGTGGCGGCGACCAGATTGGTATATATTTCCTTGAAAAGAAGACAAGCCAGCGTCCAACCAATGTTATATATAATAGAAATGGTTCTGCATTTGCTCTTGCTTCTAAAGAAGACTTTGACTGGGACTACATATTCAAGGATGCTACATGGTTTCACTTTTCCGGCATAACTCCAGCCATAAGTGATAATATGGCTGAAATCACTATCGAAGCCTGCAAGGAGGCTAAGAAACGTGACATAATAATAAGCTGTGACCTTAATTACCGCAGCAAGCTATGGTCAAGTGAAAAAGCTAACAAGGTTATGAGCGAGGTATGTAAGTACGTTGATATATGTATTGCCAATGAAGATGATGCCGTAGGTATATTTGGCTTGGATGCTTCTAAGTCTGATAAGGAAAAGAACGCATATATAGCAGAAGAGCTTACAAAGATGTTCCCTAACTTCAAACTTGTGGCCTCTGTATGGAGAACAGAAACATCTATAACAACCTTTAAGCTTCAATCTATGATATACACATCTGGAAAGGCTTATTACAGCCAGGAATTCTTTATGAATATACTTGACTATATTGGAGCTGGCGATGCTTACTGCGCAGGTATTATATACAGCCTTATTAACAAGTTCCAACCACAAAAGGCTGTCGAATTCTCTAATGCAGCAAGCTGCTTAAAGCATACTGTAAGTGGTGATTTCAACCTCGTTTCTGTAGATGAAGTCATGAAGCTTGCATTCTCTGCAAGTGGTAATGAAGTATCACGTTAATAATTATTAATATGATTGTATTCTAATTTACTTAACAGCCCATATTTTTATACAACATCTGTATAGAAATATAGGCTGTTTTTGTATTGTATACATAATTACACCTTATTTTGATAATTATATACAATTTCTTTGACTTTTTTTAGATTTTATAATGCATTTTTACTTAAGATATGTTATTATGGAGAAAATGTTTTCGTGAATTAAATAATATTATTTTGAGAAGGATGAAATTATGTTTGGAAAGAAAAAAGAAACCAGTGTATTATCCAACTGTGATGCACAACAATTATTAACCTGTATTGATAATATTATTGCAGGAGATTTAAGTGTTATCCAGCCTGAAAGCTTTGATAACACATTAATTGGTGATAAGCTTAATTCTATGATTTATTCCATTAAGCAGGTGAATAATCCTGTTGTTATGCGATTGAATGAAACGATGGAGGTTATTGGCGATAATGGTCTTATGAAGGATACCTTTGAACAGGTTGAATCACAGACTAAGTCCATAAGAAGCATGGAGGATGCCAGCCTTCACCTTGAAAGCTCTATTGACAATATATCTGCCGCAATGGGACATATCAGGGATAACACTCATGATATTCTTTCTGTATCACAGAATGTAACTGCCGATATGCAGGACAGCATAGAAGCTGTCACCACATCATCTAAGCGTATCGAAGTTATCAACACCCGCGTGCAGAACTTTAAAGGAAAGATTGGAAAGATTGAAGAAATCGTTGACCTTGTTAAGAAGGTAGCCGGCCAGAGCAACCTGCTTGCCCTGAATGCCTCTGTAGAGGCTGCAAGAGCTGGTGAAGCTGGTAAGGGCTTTGCCGTAGTTGCCAACCAGGTACGCCTGTTATCAACCAACACTTCACAATCTGCTGAAAGCATAGTTAAATATGTGTCTGAGCTTAAGGAAAACATTGATGAACTGGCTATTGCCATGGATGAAACAACAGTAAGCCTTGCCGATGGTAATTCTAAAGTGCAGAAGTCTATATCTTCCATGTATCAGATGAATCAACAGATGGACAGCATAAAGAACCGTGTTGATAGTGTATTTAACGATATAGATACGCAGACCAGAGTAACACGCGACTTTTCTAAGCAGATTGAGAATATTTCCCAAAGTTATAACACCCTGTCTAATGACTGCTTACAGACTGGACAACGTGTATTCAGAATTGGCCGCTATCTTGATAAAACCAGAAGTGACTTAGTACGTGGATGTTCACAGATAACTGAACAGGACTGGGTACGCGTATTCGAGGTAGACCACTTTGTTCTTACCTGGCGTGTATACAACAATATTGTCGGCTTTGAGCATCTGCAGAAGAAACAGGTTGATAATCCTGCTGGCTGCAAGCTTGGCAAGTGGCTTAAACAGGTGAATGACGAACAGCTTATTCATAGCAAGGAATATATTTCCCTTATAAAAACGCACGAAGAGCTTCACAGGTATGCCACTTTATCATGGCAGGCCAATGAAGCTGGTGATTCTGATAAGGCTATGTCCTTATTTAACGATACTTATAAAGCATATGAAGAATTCGATAATGCACTTCATCGTTTACAGAATAAGATGCAGTCAATTGGATATAGCAATATAACCCCAATTAAAGCCTTTGAACAGGCATAACTGCATTATATTTTTTACGCTTACAGATTATATATTTGTGCAGTCAGGGCACTGTGGAAGTTTTTCCTCACAAACTGGCTGACAGCCCATATCACAATCCTTTTTAAGACTTCCCTCACAGGCCGGTGGACTTAAATCCAGCGGCTTAATGGCAAGATTAAGAAGATTGCCACATACGAACTTTATTTCATCTGAATTCTCCTGTGAAGCTATGCTTCCCTTTGGAGTTACTATTTTACCTTCACTCTTAACCTTATATCCTGAATAATAAAGACTCTGTAATATAAGCGAAAGACCTATTGTAATTTCATCTGTTATTGTGTCAAGATCTATAACCTTAGGAATTGCATAAAGATTAAGTCCCTGTGTAATACCATTATCACTAGACAGGAAACCTATATAGTTAAGTGCTGGCGTATATTCTTGTGCCGCTCCCTCCTGCCTGTTATAGGACACACCATAAGGAGCAAATATCTCAAGCTCCACAGATGCCGGATTAACATCTTCATCATATGTTGCTGCTGTTGTATCAGATGGAAGATATGTTGCAGTCGGATAAATAGTTGCTATAAGTCTGCAGTTTTCATCATATAAGCTGACTGCAAAGGTTACTGAAAGATTAGAAAGTGTTACAGAATAACAGTTAGGTCTTCCTGGTATCTGGTTAATAACAACATTATTATTACCGTAACTATAGGAAACATCTATAATGCTGGCTGTTGCATTGGTAGCAGCAGGATATACCGCTGAAATATCTACACCTACTGGAAATGCTGCACACAGATTAATACCTATCTGGTCATATATAAGCGGAGCATAAAGACTTAATTCATCAGGTGAACCACATATTGGATTCTTACACACATCAAAACAGCCATTAGGCATGTTAGAAACCACATTGCTCACTATCCTTGTACAGCAGCCATTTTTTTTGCACTTGCATCTGGCCATGCTTTAGTCCCTTTCTTTTATAATTCTTACTACATTATATGTTCTAAACAGCTATGTGCTACCATACATTTTATAAGTATTAAATCGTTATCATTAAAGGAGCCTGTTTATGTCTAATGTATATTCTATTGGCAATAACCGGCAGCTTATTATCTATCCTGCTGGTTCTAACATATTCTTACGAATAGCTTATTATGGCGGTATTGACAGACCTGTAGTTCTGGCTGCTGATTATCTTTCAGGGCTTAATGAATGCATGTATAACGGAATTCTTTACTATTCTTATATTTCTATGGACAATTCTCTTGTTGTTAAAAATATTATGGAAAGCAATAATATATATGCTATATCTGGAAATGAAATGCCTGAATTATACAGTCCTGCCATATGCCCCTGTAACCAGGCTCTTCTTCTGTTTTACTTAAAGAACAATCCCTTAACTAAACATACCTCCCTGCATTGTGTTGCTTTATGTGATACTGATAATAATAATCTCCCCGTTCCGCTTCCTTCCTGTGTAAATAACATATCCAGTTATCAGGTATATGAATGTGGCAGAGGTATTATTCTATGTGTAGACAATAAAACATTTATTATTGAAGAAATCGGACATATAAAAGAGCTTACCTCACAGTCAGATGTAAAAGCAGCTATTTCAAGCGATTATGAAAATAAGCTTTCTTCCCTGAACGTCAAATATAATTCAGATATCCAGAAGCTTATAGAACAGAATAATAAAAAAATAGCTGCCTGTCAGGCCAAGATTGACGAACAGGCAGCCGTAATTAACAGTATTACTTCCCAATATAACGAACTTATGACAGTAGCCCAGAAGTACCGCGATGAAGCACTTATGTGGCGTTCTAAGTTTATGTAAATATCATTTCTGCTTATCTTGCGTAATGTACCTTTAACAGACTTAAGCCTTTTGCTGGGGCTGTTGCTCCAGCAAGTGACCTGTCCTTAGCTTCAATAAGCTCTGGCATGCTTTCCGGAGTTCTCTTATGAAAGCCAACCTCAAGCAGCGTTCCTGACAGTATTCTTACCATATATTGAAGAAATCCGCTACCATGATAAGTCATATTCAGATACGCACCTTTAAGTGATATATCTATTGAGTATATTTCCCTTACTGTTGACTTCTTCATCTTAGGATTACCACAGAAGCTTGCAAAGTCGTGCACACCAACAAGATACTCTGCCGCCTTCTTCATAGCTTCTACATCTGGCTGCTTTCCTGTTATATGTACATACTTTCTGTTAAATACAGGCTTTTTATCCCCAACATAACAGGTATAACAGTAGGTTTTCCCCATAGCATTATATCTGCTGTGGAAACGTTCCGATGCTATTCTTACCTCCAGAACACATATATCCTCTGGAAGATACTTATTCATATAGTCACATATCTGTTCCTCTGACAGGTTAGTATTAAAATGTGCATTGGCAACCATTCCCTTTGCGTGTACTCCGGCATCTGTCCTGCCTGCACCTATAACCTCAACAGCTTCTCCAAGCATCTGGGATAGGACACCCTCTAACTTTCCCTGAATAGTCATATCTGTATTAGGCTGATGCTCCCACCCATAATATCTGGTTCCATCATATGCAATTATCATTTTATAATTATTCATAATAACTCTGGTTATCTCCATTTCTTCATTATCTCAGGGATGCTCATCTTATGAATGCTTATCTTATGGATGCTTATCTTAATAAAATCTTAGCTTAATAAAAGCCTATCTTAATAAAGCTTAGCTTAATAAAAGCTTAGCTTATGGGTGCGCTCCTACTATAAACTGGCACTCTTACATATATCGTTAAGACAGCATATTTCACAATGAGGACTTGTTCTTGCACTGCATACTTCCCTGCCGTGTATTACCAGGCGGTGGCACAGGTCACTTCCCTCTTCCTTAGGTATTATCTTCCATAATGCCATTTCCACCTTTTTAGGATCCTTCTCATCCTTTACAAGTCCTATTCTGTTAGACAGCCTTATACAATGCGTATCTGTAACTATTGCTGGCTTACCATATACATCACCCATAATAAGATTCGCACTCTTTCTTCCAACTCCCGGCAGCTTTAACAGTTCTTCTAAGGAATCCGGTACCTTATCCTTATACTGCTCGTGCAGCAGCTTCATACATGCACTTATATCCCTTGCCTTCACTTTACCAAGCCCGCACGGATGCACGATTCTTTCTATATCGGTAACCTCAGCCATCGCAAGTGCTTCTACTGATGGATATTTTTCAAAAAGCTCCTGTACAACGACATTAACTCTTGCATCTGTACACTGTGCTGCCAGTCTGACACTTACCAGAAGCTTCCACGCCTCATCGTATTTAAGTGTACAGCCCGCATCCGGATATTCCTTTTTCAAACGTTCTATAACCTCTAGAGCAAGTTGCTTCTTCGTCATAACGCAGACCTCCTGCTATTGCCTATGCTTCCTTTTTCCTGCCACGTCCACCCGCTATCCAGAATACAAGTAAAGCAAGCACAACAGCAACACTCATCCATATACATACAGCCTTAGTACCCTGTGGTTTAAACATATCATAATAGCCCTTGAAATATATGACAAGATCTATTATTGGTAGAATATACATCATATATGGCTTCATCCACTTAGGAAATGCCATTCCCTTTCCCTCATTGACCTCTGCCACGAAATTGTCATATCCCCAGCCGTTCTTACGTGTACAGAATAATACAAACAACAGACAGCCAAGTGGTAATATATTATATGAAACAATAAAATCCTCAAGATCCATAAGCGTAGTGCCAGGGCCAATAGGTTCTATTCCAGAAAGTACATTATATCCAAGTATAGCCGGCATAGAAAGCGCTGCTATAACAAAAAGATTAACTATTGATGCCTTACTTCTGCTGCAGCCAAACAGATCCATAGTCATAGCTATAATATTCTCATATACCGCAATTACTGTAGATAATGCTGCAAACGCCATAAATACAAAGAATAATACCTCCCATATCTGTCCGCCTGGCATCTGGTTAAACACATTTGGAAGTGTTATAAATAAAAGTGATGGACCTGCTCCTGGATTAATTCCATAAGCAAAGCAGGCAGGAATGATTATAATACCGGCAGTAAGTGCAACTACTGTATCAAGTATTACAACATTGACTGACTCACCTGTAAGCTTGCAGTCCCTTGACAGGTAACTTCCAAATATTTCCATAGAGCCTATACCAAGTCCTAACGTAAAAAATGCGTGGGACATGGCTGCAAAAACAACATTACCTATTCCCTGTTCCTTCATTTTGCCAAAATCTGGAACAAGATAGAATCTTAAGCCCTCTGCGCTGCCATCAAGCATAACCGAATTCACCGCCATGACAATCATAAGCACGAACAGAAGAATCATCATAACTTTGCTTATCTTCTCAACGCCCTTCTGTAAGCCCAGTGAGCATACACCTATACTTATTATAACAACTACAAATGTCCAAAATGTCATAACTCCTGGCGAAGCTAACATCTGCGTAAACTCTCCACCTATCTGTTCCACGCTTCTGCCTGAAAGCCTTCCCGTTAAGCCATATACAAAGTAATTAAGCATCCAGCCTGCAACCATTGTGTAAAACATCATAAGAAGATAATTGCCTGCATATGCAATCCATCTGAAATGATGCCATCTGGTGCCTTCTGGTGAAAGCAGCTTAAATGCACTTCCAAGACTCTTGTTACTGCCTCTTCCTATTGCATATTCACATATAAGTATTGGAAGACCAAGGCCTAACAGACACAGCAGGTATATAACGATAAATGCTGCTCCTCCATTCTTTCCACATATGTAAGGAAACTTCCACACATTTCCCAAACCTACTGCGCATCCTGCTGATACAAGTATAAAACCTAATCTTGATGCGAATTTTTCTCTGTTGTCGTTCATCGTATACTTACCTTTCATCCTGTAATATTTTGACACTTACATCACATTATAATACATAATTAATAATATTTCATCTATATTATTAATTATATCTGTATACAAACTATAACAACAAAATATTAACTCCAATAGCCAAGTGATTTTCCCTTTTCATATATTCCAACACCCTTAACATAATATCCATATGCATTAAAGTGTGTCCAATCATATCTTAACTGCTTGGATATATTTCCTCTTTTAAAGTTCTCAAGATCCTGCGTTGTTGTCTTAAGTCCGCATATATTAAGGCCATTCTGTATAATATAGGTTCTGGTATTGAAAAAATGCTCTCCATAGGCCTCTCTTAATGCAGCCTCCCACGATGTATCACCGATACCTATGTAAGAACCATCTTCATTATATTCTCCCTGATTGTAATCACCTATTGATGTACCTGGATCATCAGTATCTCCTACAATTATATAATAATCACAGCCTGCATTAAGTATTATATTATCATACTGAAGTATAAGTGTCTGGTAATCATTTTCCCAGCCGCCATTGCTTCCTATCTCTAATATAAGAATATCCTTCTGGCTGTGATCTCTAGCTGCCTTAGGTTCAGCAGCAGAGCCTTCGGGAATCTCCACTCTTCCAATAAGTGGTACTTGTGTTGGTGCTTCTGTCGATGCAGCCGTTGCCTGCTGCGTCTTCGTAGCTGCTGGCTGTGTAGCTGCTGGCTGTGTGGCTGCTGGCTGCGTGGCCGCTGGCTGTCCGTCTGTTGCCTGTGTAGCTACTGGCTGTGTGGCTGCTGGCTGCGTGGCCGCTGGCTGTCCGTCTGTTGCCTGTGTAGCTACTGGCTGCCCTCCTGTTGCCTGCGTAGCCGCTGGCGTCTGTGGCTGTCCGGCTTCTGCCTGCTGTACCTGTGCCTGTGGTTGTCCGGCTTCTATCTGCTGTACTTGTGGCTGGTCTGCAGCTACAGGCTGTATCTGTACGTCAGCAGCCTGTACTACTGGCTCTGCAGCACCATCAACAGACATTACAACGGCCTCCGTCTCTGTCTTTTCCATATTGTATGCTGCATATCCCCTGACAAGCTGTATTCTCACCTCATCGTCACCTGCATTCTCTACCGAACACAGATAATTGTTAATATACATAGAGCTTGAATAAGGATTATCCTCGTAGGCATATCCACTATAATCATCAAACGTAAATACATTGCCACTTTCATCTATGAGCCTTACATTTGCCGAATCATCTTCACTTATTGTAACTGTTCTGTCTGTATGAAGCCTTACACCACCAGCTCTATATGCTATCTCGTAAGAGGTTTCTCCTGGAACTCCGAAATTATAAGTCCTTATTCCAGTAAAATGCTGGATTGTATCTGGTGCTGTCCAGCCATTAATATTCCTTCCATCTACAACTGCAGCTATGCTTGTACTGCCTATTCCATACACCATACTATCTCCAAAGTAAGAGATTTGCCTTGATTTTCCATCATATGGTATAAATTCTGCTGAAAGCCTGCGGGTAGGAAGCTCTAAAGCCTCCTGATTCTCTGTCGAAACTTCATTTTCAAAGAATTGTTCAACCTCTGTTTCTTCAATTTCTTCGGACTCCTCCTCAGTTGTTTCCTCTTCTGTTTCCTCTTCTGTTTCCTCCTGCGTTGTAAGCTCCTGTGTCATATTCATGACCTGAATATCCGTTTCCTCCTGTGTGCCGCTTTTTCTGTGCTTTCTTATACTCTGAACACATATAACTGATGCCGCACTAAACACTATTAATAACACTATTACAACCACAGATATCAACGCTTTTTTATTATTTCTGATTATGCTAATAAAGCGTTTTCCTCTTTTCATCCACTTTTCCTCCTTTGCTTCCATTAAGGGAATTCAGCTATCACCAGCAGTTAATTCCAATATCCCAGCTCAACACCCTTTGCATATATTGCCAGTCCCTTCGCATAATAACCATATGAGTTAAAATGTGTCCAGTCTGATCTTAGCTGTTTTGATATTCTACCACGCCTGAAACCTCTGTAATCTCCCTTAGTTGCTCTTAAACCTACATCTGACAATCCATTTTCAATAAGATATGTTCTCATATTGATAAAATGTTCTCCATAAGCCTCCCTTAAGGTCGCCTCCCATGCCGTATCACCTACTCCTATATACGTTCCATCCTCATTTCGGAATCCCTGCGTGGTATCTGCTATTGAGGTTCCCGGATCATCAGTATCCCCCACTATTATATAATAATCACACTCAGCATTCTGTATCATTGCATCATACTGGCTTATAAGCTGTCTATAATTATCCCAGCCTCCATTACTGCCTATTTCAAGAATAAGAATATCTTCCTTTCTCTCATATGCTGCCTTAGTGGTTATCTGTGTTCCCTCATATACTGTTGTAAATGCGTCATAGCTGACCGGTTCTGGAGAATAGCGGCATATATATAAGCCGCTTTCCTCAGTTCCTGTTATTTTAAACATATCATCATTAATGTAGACAATATCTGATTCCTCTGGTTCAACATAGCCATACGCACTAAAGTCTGCCATATATACCGGATTATCATATTCATCTACAATACTTACTTCCACGCTATCATCATAACCAACCTCAAAGGTATTGGCTGCATACATCTTTATTCCACCCTGACGAAGTGCAATCTCGCTTGAGGTTTCTCCTGAAACGCCAAGATTATACACCTTAATCCCAGTCATATATTCAAGTGTCTGTGGTGTTGTCCAGCCTGAAATATCAAACATTTCTTCGCTTCCAGATATATAAGCTTCACCAGCACCTACACCAAACATCATAGAATCTCCCCAGCAGGATATTGCTCTTTTGGCACCATCATATGGTACAACTGTAGAATCCATCACTCTCGGAGGAAGTTCGTATGCCTCCTCGTCCTCATCCGGTATGACATCACTCTCATTATATTCAGTTGCCCTTTCACTATTTTTATGTGCATTAATATGGCTTCTGCCTGCCAGTACTATAACACTCATAACTACAAGACACATTAAAACAATTAATATGCCTCTTATTCCAAATAATAATCTATTATTTTTCTTACCTTCCTTCATTTAACCATCTGCTTTCCATATATGATATCAGAAACGGTATACATCGGTTCCTGATTGAATACTAATATATAATTTAATCTTTTTACTGATAATCATTATAATACTAATATTCCCCATAATGTATTACTATAATACGTTTAAAACATTACGGGCAGCTTACATTTTATATATATTCATGTATTTTTTTTAAACCTTTATAATGAATAATTGTTCCTATAAAACAATATAGTGATACAAATGCCAGTTCAGTCTGGCACTTATATCACTATATAATAATTAGTTCTTTTCTTTTGTTACTGTTAATTACTCTTTATAGCTTTTATTGACGTAATTACCTATCTCTACACTATCTGAAGGCATACGGCAGCCTACTATATAGCTGCCATCGCTATCTGTACTTCTTATTACTACACCTTCAAGCAGCTTTCCCTGTTCTATCGGGAAGTCCGGAATACTTACAATAAGATTCCTTCCATTACATTCAGAAAACTCAGTTGCCTTTGTCATAAATGCAAAGCCATTAGCACTTATATTAACCATATTTCCTGTAAATGTAGTTTCCGCACTATCAGCAAATACGATTGAACATTCATTATGGATTGGCATTCTTGTGTACTTTCTTCTGTTAACTATGCTTGGAAGCGTTGACACCTCAAGTCTGCATACATCTTCCTTATACTCTGTTGCTCTCTTAGCTGATACATCTGTCCAGCGGTAAAGTACATTACCTGCTACAATCTCTATCTCGAATCTCAATGAGGCATTGTTAACATCAATATCCTCATTGTCAAACCTTACATACAGGGCACCCTGCTTCTGAGTAATTATTTCTCCACTATATAGCTTGTTGGTATCCTTTCCAGATATAAGCTGTCTTACAGAGCATCTCATTCCCGGCTTAATATCCTGAATACCCATAAAGCCACCAATTCCCAGCTTTTCCATCATGGATCCGACAACACTTTCAATCTTATTGACATTGCGTGCTGATTCACCATACTTACTAAGCATAATTCTTGTGCTGTCATCTGCATTCTTTATACAATCGTTTATTACCTGCATAACGCTTTCAATCTGTTTCATATTATCGACCATGTTACGGTTAGAGCTTTCAACCTCCTGCATAGCCGAATCTACTACACCAATATGCTGTCCTATCTGTGTAGAATCCTGTGCTATACCTGACACACTTTCGTTAACATTTACTATCTTTCCCTGTGTATCCTGTATAAGTGAAAGTATCCTTGTAACTGCTTCAAGCATTCTGCCTGATGTGTCACCAAGATGATTTAATGCTGTCATAATTCTGTCTGATGATTCCTGGGTTTCATCACTTAGGTTTCTTATTTCATCAGCTACAACTGCAAAGCCTTTTCCTGCTTCACCGGCTCTTGCTGCTTCTATTGATGCATTAAGTGCAAGAAGATTAGTCTGTGAGTTAATCTCTTCAATAGTTCCTGTTTCTGCCTTAACCTTCTCAAACTCCTGCTGGAATTCACGAAGTATATCGTCTACATCACCAGATAATCTTGCCATTGTATTAGTACTCTCAACAACCTCTGCAAGCTCCTTCGAGCTTGTATCTGTATGCTCCACCGACTCACTTACAAGCTTTACAACATCATTGATGAGTGAAGCCACATTTTCTACCTGATTGTTAATCTTCGTTGTCATATCTGTTGATGAATCTGTTCTGTCACGAAGAATATCATTATTTCTTGATAACTCCTCCATACTTGATACTACAAAGTTGGCACCCTGCTTGTTCTCTTCCTCAAGCTCACGTACAACTGTAATTCCATCCACAATCATATTGCTGGAATCCTTAACCTGTTCAACTGTCTTAACAACTCTGTCAAGGTCATCCTTAATAGAATCTGTAAGTGCTCCATCTGAAAGATTCAGATGATTAATTGACATAACATAGCACACATAACTCAATATTATACAGGATATCTGCAGCATATAATTATCTATATCGGTCATTGTATTCATACCAGACATATATCTGTGAACTGAAGCTAAAACAAGTATAGCTACATTAGCAATACCACACTGCAATATAAACTTTCTGTCCTTAAACAGAATAATCATACTTGCTACTGGGAATATATATGCAAATGAAAGCATTGTCTGACTTGTACACACTATATATCCATAGAATATACCATATCCAATACTTATTGCATTCTTGTAAAGCGGTGCATTCTTTCCCTTAACTTTAAGGTATATAGAACCTGCTATATACGGAACCCAGCATAACGCCAGGAATGGCACAATATATTTCTGATCATATGTTCCCTTGGTAACATTAGAACAATACTGTGCTGTAAGCAACATATTAAGCAGGAACCACACATTCCTTGTCTTAATATTTGCCCTTGCTTTAAACGCCTCTGCATCATATGCTTTACTCATACACAATACCTACCTTCAACAATTATTATATAGCAGGTCTGCTTCAATAACTATTATACAAGCATATATATTGAAACAGCCATACTGAGCTTATGCCATAATATTTAATTAAACTCACTAAGCTACGTTATAATAGTTGTCCTTTCATATAGAATGCCTATCTTATATATGAAGGGCAGCTATTCTTGACACATACATATAGTATATATCGAACAGCGGCAAAATTCAACAAAAAAGGATAAATATAGACACGAAATATAGACGTAAAATAGAGATGAAATAGAGATGAAATACAGATAAAATATAGATATGAATAGAACTATGAATAAAGGGATTCCAGTACACCTTAAATGTGCCCTGAAATCCCACAATCGCTTAAGTATTATTATATATTATCCCTCAGCACCTTCTGTAGCAGTCTCTGTATCATCAGCCTCGGCTTCTGCATATGTCTGCTCTGTTACACTTACAACAACCTTCTCTAATACATCAGGAGAGATTGAAACATCCTTATCCTTAGCTATATCAAGATCTTCAACCTTCAGGCTGTCACCTGGCTTAAGGCTGCCAACATCTATACTGACCTTCTCAACAAGTGCAGACTTAACTGCCTTATATGGAATCTCTTCCATATGCTGTTCAAGTACACCCTGAACAAGCTCATGATTAACAAGTACGATTTCTGCTACTGAACGAACCTTCTCGCCCTCAGTAAGTACCTGGAAATCAATCTCTAAGGTCTGTCTTTTAATAGGATCATAATCTACCTCCTTTACAAGAACATCATACTGCTGTCCTTCCAAAGAAAGCTGTGCTTCACTACCTTTACCACAAACTGAAAGGAACTTTTCTGCTTCCTTTTTCTCAATCTGTACTGGAATTGATTCTGCAAGGCTTCTGCCAAATACATTACCAGTTACATAACCTTCTCTTCTTAATTTCTTTGCTTTGTCATTCATGCTTCTTTTTTCAGCTTTTAAAGTATTCATTTATCTTTTCCTCCAAAAATCTGATTAGCTTAGCAAGCCTTCAACAAAGAGGTGATGTTAAGTTTATCTATTTCTTTTTACGGTTTGTATTATAGTCCCTTATGCAAAAACAGATTAACCAAATTTACATTTTTTAATCAGGTTATATTTGTGCAGCTTTATCCGACGCAATGTACTATAATTGTATTATTGTACTTAAAATTATGCATACCGGTATACCGATTTTATATTAATTTAATTGACCTGACATCAATTATCAACTATTATATGGATATACTATAAACGTAACTATTATTCAGGTATTTATACAACGGAGGAATATATGCAGCTTATGTCATCATTACAGCTTGAGGCTTATAACTATATCAAGAATCTTATTCTTACCCACAAGCTGGATGCTAATACTCTTTACTCAGAAACTAAGTTATCCAAAGAACTAGGTATATCCCGGACGCCTATGCGTGAGGCTCTACAGTGCCTCAGCCAGGATGGTTATATAACAGTTATTCCAAGCAAGGGCTTCAGGATAAGACAACTAAGTCAGAAGGATATGAAGGAAACTATCCAGATAAGATGTGCCATAGAGGGCTTCTGCACACAATGCCTTGCTAATGAATATAACACACCAAAAGGTCAGAGAACTATCGAAAAGCTTGAGGAAATCCTTAACAAGCAAAAGGAAGCTATTAAGCTTGATGATGATTACGAAAGCTTTATCAATTACGATCACGAATTTCATCTTCTTCTTGTAAACTATATAGAGAATGAAGAAATCAACCATATGTTCCAGAGGCTTATGTACCTTATCAGACTCACAACACAATCTGCTCTTCAGGTGGACGGCCGAAGCATTGGAACTGTTGATGAGCACGAAGAATATTTTAAGATGCTTAAAGC
>CAKRKK010000032.1 GCA_934358235.1 uncultured Lachnospira sp. | reverse complement strand
GCCATTACTGAGGATACAGTAAGACTGCTTATGCATATTCAAGTTGAGGAAAAGGTTGAAAGAGAGCAGGTAGCCAAGGTTACAGGTACTAACAAGGATGAGGGAGCATCTGTTAAAGGACCAGTAAAGAGAACAGATAAGAAGATATATCCTAATGACCTCTGCCCATGCGGAAGTGGTAAGAAGTATAAGAACTGTTGTGGCAGAAAGGCATAGCCTGCCTGTCGCTGCATTTTAAAAGACACAGGATGTCGCACTATGAAATTCTGCAATTATGTGATATTATGGTATCATTAGTTGAGAATAAACAGTGTGTGACATCCTTTTTGTGTATTTGCTATATAGACACAGCACAGATAAACAGCTAATATCTGGTTGTGTTAATAAAAAAAGGGATAAATAATTTAGAAAAAGAGGTTATATTGTGGTAGAATTAGATCAGTTCAGATATAGAATATCAGGTTATGATAAACAGTTAGATGATATTAAGCAGTCACTTGATCTTGACAGCAAGCAAAAAAGAATAGAAGAGCTTGAGGCTGATATGGAGGCACCAGGGTTCTGGGATGATCCGGATAAGTCTCAGAAGGCGATGAAGGAGCTTAAGGGACTTAAGGATTCCTTTGCAGGTTATGATGCCTTGAAATCGGGACTTGAAGATATTGAGGTGCTTATAGAGATGGCAGAGGAAACAGATGATACGGCACTTATTCCGGAAATAGAAGAAGAGATTACTGCATTTGAAGAAAAAATGGAAGCTATAAGGATTGATACACTGCTTTCAGGTGAATATGATAAATGTGATGCTATATTAACATTGCACGCTGGTGCAGGTGGAACAGAGAGCTGTGACTGGTGCCAGATGCTTTTTCGTATGTATACAAGATGGGCTGAAAAACATGGATATTCAACAGAAACTATAGATTATCTCGAAGGTGATGAGGCTGGTATTAAGTCTGTGACAATAGAGATATCAGGAGAGAATGCATATGGGCATCTTAAGTCTGAGCATGGTGTACACAGACTTGTAAGAATTTCACCATTTAATGCTGCTGGTAAGAGACAGACCTCCTTTGTTTCCTGCGATGTTATGCCGGATATAGAGGAAAATGTTGATGTGCAGATTAATGATGATGATTTAAGAATAGATACCTATAGATCAAGTGGTGCGGGTGGACAGCATATCAACAAGACCTCTTCTGCTATCAGAATAACCCATCTTCCGACTGGAATTGTTGTTCAGTGTCAGAATGAAAGGTCGCAGCATCAGAACAAGGATAAGGCTATGCAGATGTTAAAGGCAAAGCTTTATATGATGAAGCAGGAAGAAAATGCACAGAAGTCCTCAGATATAAGAGGTGATGTTAAGGATATTAACTTTGGCAATCAGATAAGAAGCTATGTTCTTCAGCCATATACAATGGTAAAGGATCATAGAACTAATAAGGATGTTGGTAATGCGGCTAGTGTGCTGGATGGCAACATAGATCCGTTTATTAATGCATATCTTAACTGGATATCAACCGGTAAGAAAGAAGAATAATGCAATACAGATGAAAGGAGAAATTATGGCAGATTATATTAGACCAGTTGTTTTCAGACTTGGTAATCAGGAGTTCGGTGTTGATATTAATCTCGTGCAGACGATAGAAAAACAGATTAATGTTGTGCCAGTTCCTAACTCAATGAAGTATATAAGCGGTATAGTAAACTTAAGAGGTGATGTTATTCCGGTTATGAGCTTAAAGGAAAAGTTTAATATGGAGAATCAGACAAGCGGAGAGAATACAATTATTGTTAATCTTCCAGATATGAAGCTTGCACTTGAGGTTGATGAGGTTATAGAGATAGGAGAGCTTAAGGCAGAAAAGATATCACCTATGCCTAAGCTTGCAAAGTCTGAAGGATCAGAATATTTAGACAGAGTTGCCAGCGTGGATGATAAGCTTGTTATCCTTCTTGATATAAACAAGATATTATCAGAAGAGGAAGCACAGGGGATTAAAGAATTTGCAGAACAGATGAAGAATAACTGATGCCAGATAACCGGAATAAGGTGATTGATGTGCTCAGTAATTTATATTAATAGGTGGATGCCATAGGAATAAATGTAAAGAATATTATGGATGACATCTGCGGAATGGAGAGTCTATGGGAAGTGGTAATGTATTTGAAAGAAATGCAGGAATATTAATGGCTGTAAGTTCACTTCCATCGCCATATGGAATAGGAACACTTGGAAAGGCAGCATATGAGTTTGTCGATTTTGTAAGGGATACTAATCATAAGTATTGGCAGGTATTACCGGTTGGACCAACAACCTATGGAGATAGTCCGTATCAGCCTTATTCGGCATATGCAGGTAATCCGTATTTTGTGGATCTGGACATTCTTATAGAAGAAGGACTGCTGCTTAAGTCAGAGGTTATAGCTGTTGACTGGGGAGATGGCATTGTTCCTGTTAATGTGTCAGAGGAGGATGCACTAAATAACAGATATCCGGTTAACTATGATGGATATCTGGGTGATGACAGATATGTAAGCTATGAAAAGATGTATAACGGAAGGTTTACTATATTAAGAAAAGCATATGAACGCTTTAAGGCTAAGTGTCTTAAAGCAAAGTCAGAGCTTGACAGAGGACTTCCAATATATAAAAGGTTTGACAATTTTGTCAGGGATAATAAAGAGTGGTTAAATGACTATTCGTTGTTTATGTCACTCAAGGCTTGTTTTGGACAGCGCGCCTGGGGCGAATGGGAGGATGATATTAAGTTTCGAAGAGCAGAGGCGATGGATAAGTACGAGAAATCGCTTTCTGATGATATAGGATACTGGAACTTCATACAGTTTGAATTCTATACCCAGTGGGAAAAGCTGAAGAAATATGCTAATTCACAGGGAATAGAGATAATAGGAGATATTCCTATATATATGGGCTACGATAGTGTGGATGTATGGGCCAATCAGAAGGAATTCCAGTTAGATGAGAATCTTACACCAATCAAGGTGGCAGGTGTTCCTCCGGATGCATTTTCAGATAAAGGACAGAAGTGGGGGAATCCTTTGTATGATTGGGAAAAGATGGAGGCTGATAACTTTAGCTGGTGGAGAAGCCGTATGAAGAACTCAGCTAGACTATATGATGTTATCCGTATAGATCATTTTCTTGGAATTATTAAGTACTATACTATTCCTTATGATATGCCGGATGCAAGACAGGGAACCTATAAGCAGGGACCAGGACAGAAGCTGCTGGATGCTATTAATGAATCAATTGGTGATAAGAAGATTATAGCTGAGGATCTGGGCGTGGATATTCCAGAGGTGGAGCAGGTGCTTAAGAACAATAATTATCCGGGCATGAAGGTTCTTGAATTTGCGTTTGGCGGAGACAGAAGAAATCCACATCTTCCATATAATTATTCGCGCAATTGTGTATGCTATGGTGGAACACACGATAACGAAACTCTGTTAGGCTTTTTTAATGAAAGAAATGATGGTGAGCTGGGATATGCATATGATTATCTGGATACGAGAGATAAATGCCGTATGGTAGATATGGTATTCAGGGCAGCTTATTCAAGCGTTGCAGTCCTTACTGTATTTGCGGTACAGGATATATTAAAGCTGGATAATTCAGCGAGAATGAATTTCCCTTCAAGCCTTGGCAATAATTGGAAATGGCGTTTAAAGAAGGGACAGTTGAACTGGGATCATCTTAATGCAATGAGATATCTTGCAAGTGTTTTTGATCGTGAAAGAAAGTAATAAGAAACGATGGCAATAAAGACTGCCTGAAAGCAGAATTTAATATAATTGAATATTGCAGGTACAGATAAAAGCCTTGCTTTATCTATAAATGCCTCGTATGGCTGGTTAGCTGTGCGGGGTGTTTTTTATTAAGGAAATGCTTGCTTTTGTAACAGATATGTGCTACTATTCTTTGTACCAAGCACAACTGTCTTTCTGAGAAATACACAATGCTGGATTGAAGTTTGCTTGTGTTTGTGAAGAATATAATAACGGCACCCGAATGAGGATAGTGTGGAAATGAAGGATTAATATGAAAGATAATATCAAGTATTATGTTGTTAAGCAGAAGGCTCTGCCAGAGGTACTTCTTAAGGTTGCAGAAGCAAACAGGCTTATAGAGAATAAGAATATATCCATAGCGGATGCCACAGAAAAAGTTGGTATAAGCAGAAGCTCTTATTATAAATATAAGGACGATATATTTCCCTTCAGGGATAATTCCAAGGGTAAGACAATAACCTTTGTCTTATCTATGGATGATGAACCGGGGCTTCTTTCTGTTGTACTAAATAAGGTGGCTGAATTTAAAGCTAATATTCTTACAATTCACCAGACAATTCCAGTTAATGGGATTGCTTCTCTTACCTTAAGTGTGGAGATTCTTTCTACGACGGGAGATGCATCCCAGATGATTGAGGAAATAGAACAACTGGAGGGCGTAAGATACCTTAAGATATTAAGTAGTGATGCATCATTATAAGATGCGTTATTGGATATTCTGAACATTAACAAATAATATACATGGAGGATGATATGGCAAAGGTTGCAGTATTAGGTTATGGAACTGTCGGCTCAGGTGTTGTTGAAATACTTAACACTAATGCAGATTCAATATTAAAGAAGGCAGGTCAGTCTATAGAAGTTAAGAGTGTACTGGATTTAAGGGATTTCCCAAGCGATCCTATTCAGGATAAGATAGTACATGACATAGACCTTATTATAAATGACAAAGAGATAGACGTTGTTGTAGAGGTTATGGGTGGTGTTGAACCAGCATTTACATTTGTTAAGAGAGCACTTGAAGCTGGAAAGAGCGTATGTACTTCTAATAAGGCACTTGTTGCAGCACATGGAGCAGAGCTTCTTGCTATGGCAAAGGAACGTAACCTTAACTTTATGTTTGAGGCATCAGTTGGTGGTGGAATTCCTATTATAAGACCTCTTAATCAGGCGCTTACTGCAGATGAGATAACTAAGATTACAGGTATTATGAATGGAACTACTAACTATATTCTTACAAAGATGAGCAAAGAGGGAAGTTCATATCAGGAGGTTTTAAAGGAAGCACAGGAGTTAGGATATGCAGAGCGTAATCCTGAGGCAGATGTTGAAGGCTATGATGCATGTAGAAAAATAGCTATTCTTACATCTTTAGCAGGAGGTAAAACAGTTAACTTTGAAGATATAACAACAGAAGGTATCACTAAGATATCTAATGAGGATTTCATGTATGCAGATAAGATGGGCTGTGTTATCAAGCTTCTTGCAACCAGCTATAGAAAGAATGGCAAGGTGTATGCTATAACATCACCATTTCTTATAGATGCTACTCATCCATTATATAATGTTAATGGAGTTCTTAATGGAATATATGTTAATGGAAATATGGTTGGAGACGTTATGTTCTTTGGAGCAGGAGCAGGAAAGCTGCCTACTGCAAGTGCGGTGGTTGGTGATATAATCGACTGCGTTAAGCATAAGGGAACTAATGTAATGGTTATCTGGGAGGATGAAAAGCTTGAGCTTGCAGATACAGCAGAGGAAGAAAGAAGATTCTTTGTAAGAGTAGCTAAGCAGGTCACAGAAGCTCAGATAAAAGAGTGCTTTGGAGATGTTAAGCTGGTTAATGCCGATGGACTTGATAACGAGTATGGATTCGTAACAGGTGTTATGTCAGAAGAAGCATTTGCTAAGGCAGCAGAGAAGGTAAATGTTATATCAAGAATAAGAATAGATGATACTAAGCTTAATTAGTATTTATTAATAGGAATTCTGTAAAACAGATATAAAGTTATTATGATTATTAAAACATGAGGAAAGGTAAGAGTTGTAATGGTAAAAGTAGTTAAATTCGGTGGAAGTTCACTTGCAAGTGCAGAACAGTTTAAGAAGGTTGGCAATATAATCAGAGCAGATGAAAGCAGAAGATTTGTTGTTCCATCAGCACCAGGAAAGAGATTTTCTGATGATACTAAGGTAACAGATATGCTCTATAAGTGCTATGCAGAGGCAGAAGCAGGTAAGAACTTTGATAAGCAGCTTAAGGCAATTGAAGAAAGATATAATGAAATAATCAAGGGACTTGGTTTAAAGCTTTCATTAAAGGAACAGTTTGAAACAATTAAGAAAAACTTCGCTGCCAAGGCAGGAACAGATTATGCAGCATCCAGAGGAGAATATCTTAATGGTATAATTATGGCTAATTATCTTGGCTATGAATTCATAGATGCAGCAAGTGTTATATGCTTTGATGCTAATGGCGAATTCGATAGTGAAAAGACTAACCAGGTTATGAGAGAAAGATTAAAAGGTGTTGAGTCAGCCGTAGTACCAGGTTTCTATGGTGCAATGCCTAATGGTGCAGTTAAGACATTTTCAAGAGGCGGTTCAGATGTAACAGGTTCAATAGTTTCAAGAGCAATTAAGGCAGATGTATACGAGAACTGGACAGATGTATCGGGCTTTCTTGCAGCAGATCCAAGAATAGTTGAGAATCCAAGACCAATAGACATTATCACATATAAGGAATTAAGAGAGCTTTCATATATGGGAGCGACAGTTCTTCATGAATCAGCAATCTTCCCTGTAAGAAAAGAAGGAATTCCAATCAATATCCGTAATACTAATGCACCTGAGGATAAGGGTACTATGATTGTAGAAACAACCTGTAACAGACCAGACTGCATAATAACAGGTATTGCTGGAAAGAAGGGCTTTGTATCAATCACAATCGATAAGGATATGATGAATTCAGAGATAGGTTTTGGCAGAAAAGTACTTCAGGTATTTGAGGATAATGGAATTTCCTTTGAGCATATGCCTTCAGGTATAGATACTATGACAGTGTTCGTTCATCAGGATGAATTCGTTGAGAAGGAGCAGAAGGTACTTGCTGAGCTTCATAGAGCAGTTAATCCAGATACTATTGAGCTTGAATCAGACCTTGCACTTATTGCGGTGGTTGGTAGAAGCATGAAGAATAACTCAGGTCTTGCTGGAAATATATTCTCAGCACTTGCAAAGTCAAAGATTAATATAAAAATGATTGATCAGGGTTCAAGTGAACTTAATATAATCATTGGTGTAAGAAACAGATACTTTGAAGATGCAATAAGGACAATTTATGGAGTGTTTGTTCCAGAGGGCAAGTAGTTTTGTAAAAAAGGATTAAAAAGGGGAAGCGTATGAAAGAAGCAAAAAATGAGCTTATGCAGTTTGTGGCGGGAATAGTTATGCTTGCTGTAGGGTTGTATATATTTTCGCAGAAGGTTATAGTGTTTTCTGGTTATGGATTCTTTGCATTTGGTGGAGGAAGATTCTCATCAGGGCTTATTATTGTTCCGCTTATTATTGGAATAGTGTGGATGTTTATTACGGGAGCTAACTTTGTCTCTAAGATATTCACAGCATTATCAGTATTGCTTATAATTGTATCTGTTATAATGTCAACACACATACATCTTAGTGCGATGACCTTATATGAATGGATATTATTACTTGTTCTTATATTTGGAGGAGCAGGACTTATTGGTAAAGTTTTATTTGCAGGTAGTGCAAAGGACTTGTCTGGTAAGAAAAAGGCAGCAGGAGATGATAAGGATAAAGGATATAGTTCATCATTTTCTAATGGGAAAAGCATTGATGATGAATTGGAACAGATGAAGAAAAATATGAAATAAGGCGTGTGAAGGGCTGGATAGAGTATAATATATATACCTGTCCAGCCTTTTAGTGATTTTAAAAGCAGTAACTTGATAATAAAGCCTGCAATTGATATAATTAAGTATTGAAGATGTCAGGGCTGGAGGGTGCTTCAATCCTTACATTATATTTATAAAAAAATATATAAATATTTATAAAAAGCAACAGAATGGAGTTATACAATGGATATTATTAAAAAGATCGCAGAAGAATTAAGTGTTAAGTCATCACAGGTTGATGCGGCTGTAAAGCTTATAGATGAAGGCTGTACAATACCATTTATCGCCAGATACAGGAAAGAAGTTACAGGGGCGTTGAATGATGAGCAGTTAAGAACATTAGATGACAGACTTAAGTATCTGCGTAATCTTGAGGATAGAAAGACACAGGTTATAGCAAGTATAGAAGAACAGGGAAAGCTTACTGAGGAACTTAAAGAGCAGATTCTTACAGCAGAAACTATGGTGCTTGTTGAGGATTTATACAGACCTTATAAGCAGAAGCGAAGAACAAGAGCAACGATAGCCAAGGAAAAAGGTCTTGAGCCATTAGCTGAGTACATCAAAGCTCAGTCAGCAGATGGCGATATTCTTGTTGAAGCAGAAAAGTATATATCAGACGAGGAAGGAAAGGAAGTAAAGAGCGCACAGGAAGCGGTTGCCGGAGCACTTGATATAATAGCTGAATACATATCAGATGTGGCAGATTACCGAACATATATAAGAGATATAACATTTAAAGAAGGAAAGCTTGTGGTTACTGCAAAGGATGCAGAGGCAGAATCTGTATATGAGAATTATTATGATTACAATGAGTCAATTGCTTCTGTACCTGGTCATAGAATTCTTGCAATTAACAGAGGCGAGAATGAAAAGTTCCTTACAGTTAAGGTGGAAGCACCGGAAGAAAGAATATTAAGATATCTTGCAAAGCAGATAATTACAGGCAAGAACGAGTATACAACACCTTATCTTACAGAATGTATAGCTGATGCCTATGACAGACTTATAGCACCTGCTATTGAAAGAGAAATAAGAAATACACTTACAGAAACAGCAGAGGATGGCGCTATTAAGGTGTTTGGCAAGAATCTTGAACAGCTTCTGTTACAGCCACCTATATCAGGAAAGGTTGTGCTTGGCTGGGATCCGGGATTTAGAAACGGATGCAAGCTTGCAATAGTAGATGCCACAGGAAAAGTGCTTGCAACAAAGGTTGTTTATCCAACAGAACCATTTAATAAAGTTGAGGAAACTAAGAAAATTGTTGCAGAGCTTATCAGAAAGTATAATGTTAACCTTATATCCTGCGGAAATGGAACAGCATCAAGAGAGTCAGAACAGATTATATCAGATATGATAAAGGAATATGACCTTAAGAATGTAGACTATGTTATAACGAATGAGGCTGGAGCATCAGTATATTCAGCAAGTAAGCTTGCAACAGAAGAATTCCCTGACTTTGATGTTAATCAAAGAAGTGCTGTATCCATAGCAAGGCGTGTACAGGATCCACTTGCAGAGCTTGTTAAGATAGATCCTAAGTCAATAGGTGTTGGACAGTATCAGCATGATATGAATCAGAAGAAGCTGAGTGAGACACTTGGTGGAGTTGTAGAAGATAGTGTTAATAAAGTAGGCGTGGATCTTAATACAGCATCTGCTTCACTTCTGGAATATATATCAGGAATATCTAAGGCAGTAGCTAAAAATATTATTGATTACAGGGAAACTAATGGAAGATTTACTAACAGAAGACAGCTTCTTAAGGTAGCTAAGTTAGGACCTAAGGCGTTTGAACAGTGTGCGGGCTTTATGAGAATATCAGGAGGAGATAATCCGCTTGATGCAACAAGTGTTCATCCAGAAAGCTATGATGCGGCAAAGAAACTTCTTTCAGTTATGGGGTACGATATAAATTCAATAAGTTCAGGAGAACTTATAGGACTTAAGTCAAAGATAGAAGATATGAGCAGGCTTGCAGACGAGCTTGGAATAGGCGTGATTACACTTGAAGATATAGCAAAGGAGCTTGAAAAGCCGGGAAGAGATCCAAGAGATGAAATGCCTAAGCCAATATTAAGAAAAGATGTGCTGGATATGAAGGATCTTACATCAGGAATGATACTTAAGGGTACAGTAAGAAATGTAATAGATTTCGGGGCCTTTGTTGATATTGGAGTTCATCAGGACGGACTTGTGCATATTTCTCAGATGAGTGCAGACAGAAGAGTTGAACATCCGCTTGATATTGTAAGTGTAGGAGATATTGTAGATGTCAGAGTTATAGATGTAGATGTCAGCAAGGGAAGAATCTCATTATCAATGATTCTTGATGAGAAGGCAGCAGCTAACAGAGGCAGTAAAGCTGTTAGTTCTGACAGGAACAAGAAAAAGAAAAAGAATAAGCAGCAGGGACTTAACCTTCGTGGTCTGGAAAAGTTTATGCATTAATATGCATTTGAAAAATAATCCAGATAATGGCAGATGCAGCATAATTCTAAGACAGAAAGGCGGAACGACAGAATGGATAATGTTATTGAGTTCGATAGCAAGGTAACAGAAAAAGATCTTTTAAGCTTTAAGTTCTATCATAAGTATCATACAGTATCGGGAATAGCAGAGATATTGCTGGCTCTCATATTAATAGTGCTTGCTGTGATGTCGGCAGGTAAGGTAAATATATCTTATACACTTATGGTAGGAGTGTTTGGAGTGTTTTTTCTTATATTTCCATCGCTTGATATGAAGCTTAGAGCAAAAAGACAGATGATAAGTGTTGTTACCTTCAGGGAAAAGGTACATTACAGGATGGATGCTTCAGGAATAACGGTAAGCCTTGGCGATGTTACAGAAGTGCTTTCCTGGGATAAGATATATAGAATAAAGTTTGATGGGAGAAATATAGATATATATCTGACAACAATCAACGCTACGATAATCCCAGTAAGAGATTTTGATGGCAGGGCAGAGGAATTTATTAATCTGGCAAAACAGCATTTACAGGCATTTCAGGTGAAGGTAAATGCAGACAAGCTTGCAAAGTCAGCACAATAATGAAGAATAATCTGAGGAAGCTTGCAAGGTCAGCACAATAATATAATCTAAGAAAGCTTGGAAATTGGAGCAGAATATGATTAAAGAAACGTATAATTCTAAAGAAACCTATGAGTTAGGTTACAATATGGGAAGGTCGGCGAAAGCAGGCGAGGTGTACTGTCTGGATGGTGATTTAGGTGTTGGAAAGACAGTATTTACACAGGGCTTTGCTAAAGGTCTTGACATAAATGAACCCATTAATAGTCCAACCTTTACGATAGTCCAGGAATACCATGAAGGAAGACTTCCATTATATCATTTTGATGTATATAGAATAGGCGACATAACAGAAATGGATGAGATTGGATATGAGGAATATTTTTATTCGGATGGAGTGTGCCTTATAGAATGGGGCAATCTTATTGAAGAGATTATGCCGGAGAATACAACCTATATTACGATTAATAAAGATTTGTCCAAGGGCTTTGATTATAGAAGAATAGAAGTCAGAACCTGAAAACTAATGACAGGATTGGAGAATATATGAAAGTATTAGCTATTGAAAGTTCAGCAGTTACGGCATCAGTTGCAATTATGACTGAGGAGACATTAATTGCTGAATATACTATTAATTACAAAAAAACACATTCACAAACTTTACTTCCAATGATAGCAGAAATATGCAAAATGACAGAAACAGATGTGTCAGATATAGATATAGTTGCGGTATCTGACGGACCAGGTTCATTTACAGGACTTAGAATAGGTGCGGCGACAGGAAAAGGCATAGCCCTTGCAAAGGATAAGCCTATGGTTGCGGTACCAACCTTAGAGGCAATGGCATATAATCTTGTTGGCGATAAAAGACTTATATGTCCTGTTATGGATGCAAGAAGAAAGCATCTTTACACAGGACTCTACAGATTTGATGGTGATAGTCTTGTGACACAGATGGGACAGAGTCTTATGTCATATGAGGAGCTTGTGTCAATATTAAATGACAGGAATGAAGAGGTTGTATTTGTCGGAGATGGAATAGAAGTGGCAAAGGATTATATTGAGGTTAACCTGAAGTGTGATTATACCTTCAGCCCTGCACCTTTAAGGACGCAGAGAGCGTCAAGTGTGGCACTTGCTGCTATTAATATGGCCAAGGAGGGAAAAACTATTAATTCAGACCTTATGAAACCGGATTATCTTAGACCTTCACAGGCTGAAAGAGAACATAATAATAAAGCTGATTAAGACAAATAATCATATGTCGGAATGGAGATACCTTATGGAATACCATATAAGAGCAATGGAAGACAGAGATATAGAATATGTATCACAGATAGAAAAAGAAATATTTTCACTTCCCTGGTCAGGACAATCCTTTGCTGATGCAGCCGGCAATCCTGATAATGTATATCTGGTGTGTGAATGTACAGGAGAAATAGCGGGATACTGTGGTATGTGGACTGTTATGGGAGAGGGGAATATTACAAACGTTGCTGTGCATTCTGCATACAGGAGAAGAGGCGTTGCAGAGGCTTTATTGACGGAGCTTGAAAAAAGGGCAAAGGAAAAAGGCGTTACTGTATTTTTTCTTGAGGTAAGACAGAGCAATGAGGCAGCAAAGAAGTTGTATGAAAAGCTCGGATATAGTTCAATAGGTACAAGAAAAAGATTTTATGAAAAGCCGGTAGAAGATGCTATTGTAATGTCAAAGATAATAGAGATAATAAAATGATAGTATAAAAATACTGTTTGATAATAAATATTCAGAAAAGGAGAGAAACCACTATGCTGGACGTATGTTTACTAGGAACAAGTGGAATGCTTCCGCTTCCGGGCAGATGGCTTACTTCACTTATGACAAGATATAATGGAAGCAGCCTTCTTATAGATTGTGGTGAGGGTACACAGATAGCTATTAAGGAAAAAGGGTGGAGCTATAATCCTATAGATGTTATATGTTTTACCCATTATCACGCAGATCATATAAGTGGTTTGCCAGGATTATTGCTTACCATGGGGAATTCTGAAAGGAAGGAACCACTCACACTCATAGGACCTAAGGGGCTTACGAGAGTTGTGAATTCCTTAAGAGTTATTGCACCAGAATTGCCATTTGAAATAAATATGATAGAGCTTACAGGGCAGCAGGAGCATATATCCATAAAGGGCTATGAGATAGAAGCATTTCGTGTAAATCACGCTGTTACCTGTTACGGTTACACGATAAGTATACCAAGAATAGGAAAGTTTAACGTTGATAAGGCAAAAGAGCTGGGGATTCCTTGTCAGATATGGAATAAGCTCCAGCATGGACAGGAAGCAGAGTATGCTGGTGTCAGATATACATCAGATATGGTTATGGGAGCACCCAGAAAGGGGATTAAGCTCACATATTGTACGGATACAAGACCAGTGCAGGCTATTGTTGATAATGCTTTGGAATCAGACCTTTTCATATGCGAGGGCATGTATGGAGAAAAGGATAAAGATGCCAAAGCAAGGGAATATAAGCATATGACTTTTTATGAAGCAGCAGAGCTTGCAAGTAAGGCAAAAGTCAAAGAAATGTGGCTGACACATTATAGTCCATCGCTTATAAGGCCGGCAGATTATATTGGAAATATAAAGAGTATATTTAAAAATGTAAAGGCAGCAAAAGACAGACAGAGTGTTACGCTTAACTTTGAAGATGAGGAGTAGCCTATGAAAAAACATTGGAGAATGGTAGTAGCTGTGATATTATGCGCAGCATTATGTATTGGGTATTATTATTATCTTGCCAATAAACCACAGGAAAAGGATGCAACAGAAAAGGCAGTTACAAATGACGAACTTGCTTATCTTACAACAAGAAATATAAATGATAATTATCCTGAATCTGTCAGGGATGTTGTAAAGCTGTATGCTAGAATAACAAAAGAGTATTATGAGAGTGATATAACAGAGGCTGATATAGAAAAGCTTGGAGCTCAGGCAAGGTTACTTTTTGATGATGAACTTAAGAATACACAGACAGATGATGAATTCCTAAAAGCACTTAAAGAGGACATCAGCATATACAGAAATAATGATGCAAGAATCAGCAGTTTTAGTATACAGAGTGCCAATGATACAAGATACACAACCTTTAACAACAGGGAATATGCGTCCCTGCAGCTTGTATATTATATACGGGAGGGAAGCACATTAAAGATTTCTGGAACTAAGTTTACGCTTAGGAAAGATACGTTTGGAAGATGGAAAATATTATATTGGGAGCTTGTAGATTCAGTTGATTTTAGTTAGAAGACCTAAGTTAGAAGATCTAAATGATTATAAACAGGTATTAAGACCTGCAGATGGGAGAACATATGGAACATAAGGAAGAAAAGAAGGATGTATTGATACTTGCGATAGAGAGTTCATGTGATGAAACAGCGGCAGCAGTTGTAAAAAATGGAAGAACAATACTATCAAATGTTATCAATTCACAAATATCAATACATACAGAATATGGCGGAGTGGTTCCTGAGATAGCATCCAGGAAGCATATAGAGAATATTAATCCAGTTATAAGAATGGCACTAAAAGAGGCAGAGGTGACATTGGAAGATATAGATGCAATAGGTGTAACATATGGACCTGGACTTGTAGGTGCATTGCTTGTTGGGGTTGCTGAGGCAAAGGCATTAGCCTTCGCAACAGGTAAACCGCTTGTAGGAGTACATCATATAGAGGGACATATAGCAGCTAATTACATAGAGAATAAAGAACTTGAGCCACCATTTGCAGCACTGGTTGTTTCAGGTGGGCATACACATCTGGTTAAGGTTAAAGATTATGGAGAGTTTGAAATAATAGGAAGAACAAGAGATGATGCGGCGGGAGAGGCCTTTGATAAGGTTGCGCGTGCTATTGGACTAGGATATCCAGGAGGACCTAAGATAGACAAGCTTGCTAAAGAAGGAAATCCAGATGCAGTCATATTCCCAAGAGCACAGGTGGATGATGCACCATATGACTTTTCTTTTAGTGGAATAAAGTCAGCAGTACTTAATTATATTAATTCAGCACAGATGAAAAATGAAGAGGTAAATAAAGCAGATCTTGCAGCCTCTTTTCAGAAAGCAGTAGTGGATGCACTTGTATCACGGGCAATCCGTCTTTGCAGGGAAAGCGGGATGGATAAGCTTGCGTTAGCAGGTGGTGTTGCATCTAATTCTGCACTAAGAAATACACTTAAGGAAGAATGTGATAAGAATGGAATCAGTTTTTATTCACCATCGCCTATATTCTGTACAGATAATGCAGCAATGATAGGTGTTGCAGCATATTATGAGTACATAGCTGGAACAAGGCACGGATATGATCTTAATGCTGTACCAAACCTGAAACTAGGTGAAAGAATTTAGAATGTATTGCAATACTGGTAATAAAATACACATGCAAAGGCTTGTGCTTCTGGATTTAAGGAGATAATAGATATGAATTATGCAATAATACTTGCTGGTGGCAAGGGTTCAAGAATGAAAAGTTCAATTCCCAAACAATATATTAAATTAAATAACAGACCTATGATATGTTATTCACTAGATGTATTTGAACATAACACCAATATAGATGGGATAGTTGTAGTTACTGCTGCTGATTATATGGAATATATGAGGCAGCTTATAAGCGAAAATGGCTATAGTAAGGTTATCGATATAACAGAAGGCGGCAAAGAAAGATATGATTCAGTATATTCAGGGCTTAACTGCATAAGAAGAAAAGCAGAAAAAAAGTCTGTTTGTAAGGAAAACAGCATAGCAGAGCCGGATAATTCTGTTAGTGTATCGGATGAAGATAACTATAAATCATGCATGGAATCAGAATATATATATATACATGATGGTGCGAGACCATGTGTGAGTGATAACATTATAAATGCCTGCACAGAAGCTGTAGCTAAGTATAAGGCCTGTGTAGCGGCTGTCCCGGTAAAGGATACGATAAAAGTAGCAGATAAAAACGGGCTGGCGATAAATACACCAGATAGAAGTACTTTATGGCAGATTCAGACGCCACAGGTATTTGAACTAAAGCTTATTACAGAAGCATATGACAGATTATATGAGGACACACATAGAAATGGAATAACAGATGATGCCATGATAGTAGAGCGATATATGAATGCTCCAGTTAAAATAACTATGTCAGAATATACTAATATTAAAGCTACAACTCCGGAAGATATCCTTATAACGGAATTGTTTTTGAAAAAATAGATATTTTGCTACCAAATAAAATGAGATTAAGAAATGGTAGAAATGCAGTAAATAAGCGGGTTTAGATAAGGTTGCCAGGAATAAATAAAAGAATAAATGAAAAAATAAATAAAAAAATTAAAAAAATGTGTTGACAAAACATATACACGATGATATTATAACAAAGTCGTCGGTGCGACACATTAAAAAACACAGCAATGTGAATATGGAGAGGTACCGAAGTGGTCATAACGGGGCGGTCTTGAAAACCGTTTGTCTTCACGGGCGCATGGGTTCGA
>CAKRKK010000031.1 GCA_934358235.1 uncultured Lachnospira sp. | reverse complement strand
GGATATGGATGCTGAAAAGTCAATTAACCAGTACTATAAGGATACATTTACAGATTTTACGATGTTTAAGCAGCTTCAGGATAATAATTATCAGGTTAAACTTTATACCGAGTATGGTTATCTTGATTATTGTGATAAGAATAGTATAGATAATCTTAAGCTTGAACAGGAGTATGTTATTTCTTCAAGAAAAGGTTTTATGGAGTATCTTTATAAGTTTGTTTCATTTTATTCTATGCCACAGTTTTTAAAGAAGCACTTCTGGTTTTATTCAGGTGATTTCAGCCAGTTTGTAATGCTTAAGGACACAGATACAGATTTTTATGAGCTCGATGATCCGCAGTTTTATAAGGATTATAAAGCAAATGGCATAACTACTCAGAACAAAAAGAATACATTAGTTATGTATCATTTGTTTGGGGCACATGGTCCTTATGTAATGAATGAGAATGCAGAAAGAATTCCTGAAAATTCAACGGAGTTAGGCGCACAGATAAGAGGTTCATTTAAAATAATTACAGAGTATATTAACGAACTTAAGGAAAAAGGACTGTATGATAACAGCACAATAATTATTACCGCAGATCATGGTGGTGTTGGTATTTACCAGCATCCAACGGTGCTTGTTAAGGAAAAGAATGAGCATAAAGATCTTACAATAAGTGATTCTAAAATATCATTTCTTAACGTACATTCTACACTAGTTAAATCGTGCATCGGTGACGCTTATGATTATGATGTAGACACAGTATCAGAGGTTGGGGATAAGGATGTTATAAGATACCATGTAGCACCTAACGATCTTGGTGAAATTACATATCCAAACATTAAGGAAGCTGTTGACCAGCCTTGGTCTTTGTATATTATTCCGGGCAAAGCTACAGATTTAGATTCATTTAAGATTGTGCCATATAGTCAGTATGAGGATATAAAGAAACAGTATAATATTAAGGAATAATATTGTAGATATATTTATTATAATATTTTAATAATTCATTATAATAAAATTTTAAGCAGTATTCTATAACGGCTCCTGCCTTATAATAAGGTGGGAGTCAGGTGTAGAAATAAATATTAATATGATAGGAGATAGAACATGAATGAAAAAAATCAGTTAGTTCGTGCTTTGGGGCTAAAAGAGTCAATTAGTATGACGATTGGAACAGTTGTTGGAGTAGGTCTTTTTACTTGTGGTTCAGCACAGATTGGTAGCGTTGGATCCTGGATAATAGGTTTTACATTTATTGCACTTCTTATTTCAATATGGCCATGTCTTATATATGGAGAAATGTCTGCAGCATTACCATGTGCAGGTGGAACCTATAACTATGCCAAGAGAGGGCTTAACAGAGTGTGGGCTAACATGGCAGGATGGCATTATATAGTGTCAGTAGTAGCTATTGGAGCAGGTGAGACACTTGCATTTGCAAATTATTTTAAGATTTTATTAGAACAGCTTGGAATGAATATTGATGCGGTTGATTCAAGAATTATTGCTATTATTCTGGTTGCAGTATTCCTTGTTCTTAATTTCAGGGGTATTGAACAGTCAGGTAAAGCACAGACAGCATTTATGTTCTTCTTCTGGGGATGTTCTATATGCTGGTTCCTTTATATGATACCAAAGGTTCATGTTGAGTATTTTGGCGGTATTGCAATGAACTCCTTACCTCCTTTTAATGAAATGATGTATATATTTGGTCTTGTATGGTGGTGTTACACAGGCTTTGAAACCTGTGTATCTATGGGAGCAGAAACAAAGTATCCACAATATACACTTCCACGAGCATTAAAGATTTCAGTATTTATGGTATTTGCACTTAATGCACTATTCCAGTGGTTCTTAGTTGGACTTGTGCCTAAGGAATTCTATGGAATATTATCAGCAGCAGATGCTCCATATGCTGAAGGACTTAAGGCTGTTGGACTAATTGGTTTTCCTATAATACTTTTATGTATAGGAATAGCCTTTGGTGGTGATTTATCTACCATTAACCCTGGAATTGCAGCACCTGCCAGATATATATATACAATGGCAGAGGATGGTGCGTTGCCTAAGTTCTTTGGAAAAATCCATCCAAAGTTTAAGACACCTTATGTTGCTGTTATTATGGTTGGTGTAATTAACTTTATACTTATTGCAACCGGTTCAATTAATTATATTGCATCAGTATCTCTTATATCACTTGCGATATGTTATATGATAGGCTGTCTTTCATATATGGGCTTAAAGAAGAAATATCCTGATTTAAAGAGACCTTATAAGGCTCCGCTTGGAACTGTTGGTTGTATCATTACGATTGTTGTGTACTGCTTTATGTTGATATTTGCAGATAAGATGGCGCTTGCTACATCTGGAATAATAACAGTTATATGTATAATATTCTATTTTGCATACTCTCATAGGAAAGAATGTGTAATGCCAACTATAGAGGAAGAAATAGGCATTATTGAAGAGCCTGATGAGAAGACTAAAGCTAAGATAGATAAGGAATATACCATATGGAAGGTGTGTACAATTGTTGTGACTTGTATCGCACTTGGAATATATATAATTCCTATGGTGTTGTAAGGAGGAAGTATGAACCGTTATCAGTTTGAAGTACTTACATATATTGAGAAAAATGGGAAAAAGCAATATTCCATCAGAACTCTCTCAGATACATTAAAAATATCTGGAACAATGGTGAATAAAGCTTTAGAGGAATTAGAGAATGCCGCCTTGGTTAACAGATGTAACGATCAGATAGAGATTACTGAAGCAGGTCTTAGTATGTTAGAGCCTTACCGTGTAAAGAGAGCGGTTATTATGGCGGCAGGGTTTGGCTCAAGAATGGTACCTGTAACCTTGGACAGACCTAAGCCTATGGTTACTGTTAATGGTGTAAGAATTATAGATACCTTACTTGATGCGTTGGTTTCTGTAGGGATAAAGGATATAACACTTGTAAGAGGGTATAAAAAAGAAAAGTTTGATGAAATTCTTGAAAAATATCCATTTATAAATATGGTTGATAACGATATATATGATAAGACTAATAATATATCATCAGCAATGGCAGCATTAGAACATATTGACCAGTGTTATTTGTGTGAAGCGGACTTGTATATATCTAATCCTGATATTATTACAAAGTATCAGTATTGCAGCAATATATTAGGCTCATATTCATTAGAAACTGATGACTGGAGTTTTAAGCTTAATAATGGGCATATAACAGATTATCAGAAGGGAAATACATATTGTTTCAACTATTATGGAATATCTTATTGGTCAGAGGAGGATAGTGCAAGATTAAGAGAAGATTTTGCACAGGTATACAATGAAGAACCAGGTGGAAATGATTACTTTTGGGAATTCATTCCTCTTGTTCTTAGAAAAGAAAAATATGCGGTAGAGGTAAGACCATGTGAGAAAGCTGACATTATGGAAATAGATAATTTCTATGAGCTGGTACAGTTGGACTCTTCCTATAAGGACTATCCAGGACAGAAATAATAGCTGATGATATAAATGGAAAGGTTTTACAAGCTATAATATCTGGCAGGCTTTTGTGAAACCAGACATAAGGAGAAGTGTGTAGTGAGAAAAGAAGAGTTTTATGTTTTAAACAGTTTGTATAATGGAAGCATTGGCAGAGCAGGCTGTACCTATGATATTGAAAGAAAAAGCGTACTTAACGATACCAATATTTATAATAATCTGGTTAAGGCAGGGTGTATTGAAAAAGAAACGGGAAGTCTTACGGATACGGGGTTAGCTGCACTTGAACCATACAGAGTTAACAATGCTGTTATTCTGGCAGCAGGTGCTTCTACAAGATTTATTCCATTATCGCTTGAACAGCCAAAGGGGTTGTTTGAGGTTAAGGGTGAGAGACTTATAGAAAGACAGATTAAGCAGCTACAGGATGCAGGCATTAAGAATATTACAGTCGTATTGGGATATAAGAAGGAAAAGTTTTATTATCTTGAGGATATGTATGGCGTTAAGTTTATTATTAATGATTCCTTTAATATAAGGAATAATATAGAGAGTCTTTATCTTGCAAGAAAAGAACTTAAGAATACTTATGTGTGTGTAAGCGACTGTTATTACATTGAGAATCCTTTTAATCAGTATGAGTATCACACATTTTATTCAGGTTATCGTGGTACGGAAGCAACAGATGAGGTATATGCTAGCACTGATGAATCAGGAAGAATAGTAAAGGTTGACAAGTGTAATATGCTGGATGGTTATGTGCTTATGGGACATTCATTCTGGCGTAGGGAGTTCTCTGAACAATTTATTAATCAGGTGGAAAAGGTAAGAGAGTCTGGTGAATATAATAATTGCTATTGGGAATTACTTGTAAAAGATAAACTTGAAGTTCTTCCGGATATGTTCCTTAAGGAATACCTTCCAGGAAATATATTTGAATTTGATTATTTTGATGAGCTTAGAAAGTTTGATTCACAGTATATCGGACATACACATAGTGAGATAATAAGAAATATAAAGCTTGTATTCAGATGTGAAGAAGAAGATATCATAGATTTCAGAAATGTAAGTGAAGGAATGACAAATACATCATTTATATTTAAGGTATATGGTGTTGACTATATATACAGGCATCCTGGTGATGGAACTGAAAGTATAATAAACAGAAGAAATGAAAAAAAATCATTAATTAAAGCAAAGGAAATAGGTGTTGATCCTACATACATATATGCTGATGTTAATGAGGGCTGGAAGATATCTGAGTTTATTCCTAAGTTCAGAGAGCCGGATTATGAGTCCTTTGAGGATTCTAAGAAAATACTTTCTGTATTAAGAAAGCTTCATAAAGCAGATATTGAGGCGGACTATGGAATGAAGCCATGGGAGGATGCACTTGATATGGAAAAACTTATGGAAAAGAAAAATCCTACCTGTTTTGCACAATATGAAGAATTAAAAATACTGATTGGCGAGTTGTATAAAAAAACTCTTGGAGATGGGATAAAAAAATGCTTCTGCCATGGCGATACATACAAACCCAACTGGATGATAAGACCAGATGGAAGTGTTATACTTATTGACTGGGAGTATTCTGGACTTTCTGATCCGGGAATTGATGTTGGGTACTATGTAGTTGATGCTATGTATGATTTTGATAAAGCAGAACAATTCATAAAAGAATATCTTCAGGAAGAATATAATGAAACTACCAGATTTCATTATATGGCGTATGTTGCCATTATTGCATACTACTGGTTTGTATGGGCTATGTATAGAGAATCCTGCGGAGCAGATATGGGTGAAGCGTTGGATAATTGGCATGACATGGCAGTTAAATATGCAGAGTATCTTATGAAATAATGTGAAATAATGAGTTATTCCTTTTAAAAAGAAAAAGCAGTAACAAAGATTGTTATTCAATCGGAGGTTACTGCTTTTTTTATTTATGCTCTGATGATAAAGCTTATCAACTACTTTGATGAAAATATTTGATAAACTATTGACAAACAATTAAACATTTGTTTAAATGTTTATATAAGAAATAGCTCATTAAGAGCAGTATTACATATAATATAGTTATAGATTGTTAAGAAAGGGTAAGCATATATAATATATGCGGGTATTTATTATGAAGAAGACATATGGAATTGAAGTTGACTGTGCTAATTGTGCTTTAAAGATGGAGGAGGCAGCTAAGAAGACAAGTGGTGTCAAGGATGCTACAGTTTCTTTTATGACACAGAAGATGAGAGTTGAGTTTGAGGATGCCGCAGATGTTAATGCTGTTATGCAGGAGGTGTTAAAGAACTGCAGGAAGGTTGAATCAGATTGTGAGATTTTCTTATAAGCTGATATGAACAGTTTTTGTATAGTTTGATATAATGCTGATTGATATGAGAGGTTGTGGTTTATATGACTAAGAAACAAAAAAAGGTGCTTATAAGAATAATAATAGCCTCGGTCTTGATTATTCTTCTTAAATTAGTATTTCATTTTGTGAAGGTTAATAAGTATGTTGAGCTTATTGCATTTTTAGTTCCATATATGGTTATAGGCTATGATATATTAAAAAAGGCTGTATATGGAATATTTAACGGAAAGGTCTTTGATGAGAACTTTCTTATGGCAATAGCAACAGTAGGTGCCATAGCACTTGGTGAATACGTTGAAGGAACAGCGGTTATGCTGTTTTATCAGATAGGAGAGCTGTTTCAGAGCTATGCAGTTGGGAAGAGCAGAAAGAATATCACTGCACTTATGGATATAAGACCAGATTATGCTAATATCGAGGTTGATGGAAAACTTGAAGAGGTTGATCCTGATGATGTTGAGGTTGGTAGTATTATAGTTGTCAAGCCTGGGGAAAAGATTCCTATTGATGGAGTGGTAGTTGAGGGAAGTTCTACACTTAATACAAGTGCCCTTACAGGTGAAAGTGTACCAAGAGGTGCTAAGGAGGGTGATACAGTTATAAGTGGATGTGTTAATCTTACAGGACTTCTTAAGATTAAGACAGATAAGGAATTTGGAGATTCTACTGTATCTAAGATACTTGACCTTGTTGAGAATTCCAGCATGAAGAAATCACGTTCTGAGAATTTTATAACAAGGTTTGCAAAGGTGTATACACCAGCAGTATGTATTGGTGCACTTGCACTTGCTATTATTCCACCAATGATTAATCTTGTTATGGGAAATACAGCAGAATGGTCAAAGTGGTTAATAAGAGCACTTACAACACTTGTTATAAGCTGCCCTTGTGCATTGGTCATATCTATTCCGCTAAGCTTTTTTGGTGGAATTGGAGGAGCTTCTTCAAAGGGTATTCTTATTAAAGGCTCTAATTATCTTGAAATATTATCAAAAACAAAGTATGTTGTATGTGACAAGACCGGTACTCTTACTAAAGGAGTGTTTGAGGTTACGGATGTTATGACAGCAGACACACTTTCTAAAGAAGAACTTCTTAAAATGGCTGCATATGCTGAAAGTTATTCTACTCATCCAATAAGCAAAAGTATAAGAAAGGCTTATGGAGGGAATATTGATAATAATGCTGTGACAGGAATTGAAGAGATAAGCGGACACGGTGTAAGAGCTGATGTTGATGGAAGAAGTGTACTTGCAGGCAACGCAAAGCTTATGAAAAAATATGGTATTGATATATCTGCCATAGAAAAAGATATCGATAGTGTAACAGGAACGCTCGTATATGTTGCTGTTGATGGAAGGTATGCAGGCTGTATTATAATATCAGATGTAGTTAAGCCTACCTCAGCTAAGGCCATCAAAGCCTTAAAGAAGGCGGGAGTAAGCAAGGTTGTTATGCTTACAGGAGATGCAGCTAAGGTTGCGGATGCAGTTGGAAAACAGCTTGGTGTTGATATTGTTAAAAGTGAATTACTTCCAGCCGATAAGGTTTTTGAAGTTGAAAAGCTTCTTGATAATAAGGATAAGAATGAAGTGCTTGCATTTGTTGGAGATGGAATCAATGATGCGCCAGTATTATCAAGAGCAGATATAGGTATAGCGATGGGAGCACTTGGCTCTGATGCTGCTATTGAGGCTGCGGATATAGTACTGATGGATGATGATCCGGCTAAGATAGCAACAGCTATGAATATATCAAGAAAAACCTTAAGAATTGTACATCAGAATATTGTGTTTGCACTTATGGTTAAGTTTGCCTGCCTGCTTCTTGGTGCAATAGGCATAGCTAATATGTGGGTTGCAATATTTGCAGATGTAGGTGTTATGGTGCTTGCGGTGCTTAATGCTACAAGATGTCTTGTTTATAAAGATTAAAGGAAATGTTGAATATATAGCTTTAATATAGCTCGGATTTATGAGTGTCAAAGTTTTATTTGACACTCATATTTTTTAAAAATATACGAAAGGGGAATATTATATGTCAGGTGTTAATCTTCCACACGACCATGGACAGAATATAGATAAAGTATTACAAAGAATGCCGGATGCTGATGAATGTATGCTTGTAGCGGAGGTGTTCAAGCAGATAAGTGATGGCAGCAGAATCCGCATATTATGGCTGCTGTGTCATTGTGAGGAATGTGTAAGCAATATAGCTGCTGCCATGAATATGAGTGATCCAGCAGTTTCGCATCATCTTAGACTTCTTAAGAAGAGTGGGCTTATTGTAAGCCGACGTGAAGGAAAGGAAATATATTATAAGCTTGCAGATACACAGACGGCAGAATTATTACATCATATAATTGAGGAAATGTTCAGAATAACCTGTCCTTTGCAGAATTCCTGATAAAGTTATGAGTTAAGTTATGAGTTAAGTTATAAGTTAAGCTCTTAATAAATTTCTTAATAAAGTTCACGATTAGTTATTTATTTTTAATATATGATGTGTTAAAATAGAATAATAATAATGCGATGTCGGATTAATTGTATTGAATTTTATTAAAATATACGCTTTAATTCAGATATTGACATGACGTGAATATATGTTGTTAAGGAGAATTATTATGTTTAGTCAGTTATTTGGGAAGTATCTTATTGAGAATGATATTATTAGTGAGAGCCAGTTTGAGGATATTCTTGCAAGGATGGAACAGACCAGGGCAAAGCTCGGTCTTATTGCTGTGACAGAGGGATTTCTTACTAAGGAGAATGCAGAAAGAATAAATATACTCCAGACACAAAAGGATGCAAAGTTCGGAGATATTGCAGTTGAAGAGGGATATCTTACAAAGGAACAGTTAGATGCCATACTTTCAAAGCAGGGCAATCCATATATGAAATTCATACAGGTGCTTGAGGAGGTTTCAGGCATAGAGCAGAGTAAGATAGAAGTGTATGTTGAAGCATTCAGAAAGAGTATTGGCTTTACCTTAGAGGAGCTTGATGCACTTAAGAATGAGGATATAGATAAGATAGTTCCTATATTTGCATATGCCTCTAATTCTAACGTTACAAGGATTGCTGCGCTTGCATTAAGAAATATAACAAGATTTGTAACAGATAACTACTATATTGGTAAGATTGAGCATGTTGACAGCTTCGATTACAGGGCATTTGCCGGACAAAGATGCGAAGGAGATATCAATACGGTTATCGGCTTTGCAGTAAAGAATGATCCAGAGGGCTTTCTGCAGATTGCATCAGGATATTCAAAGCAGGGAGCATATATACTTGGGCTGGAGAGCTATGATGCTGTTGGAGAATTTGTTAATTGTATAGATGGACTGTTTTCAGCTGCTGTTTCAACTGAAGGTGTTGAGATTGAGATTCTTCCACAGTTTTCATATGAGAATCAGATTGCTAAGGGTAACGCATATGTATTGCCAATATATATTAATGGAAAAGAGGTTTCTTTATATATTGCAGTTGATAGTGATGTGAGCATAGGACATATGCCAGTAACCAGAAAGATGGCTGTTAAGGCTGGTTCTGTCGATGAAACTGGTGATAAATCTACTGTACTTATAGTAGATGATTCAGGCTTATCAAGAATGCTGTTAAGAAATATACTTGAAGAGGCTGGTTATTGTATTGTTGCAGAAGCGGCAGACGGATTAGAGGGCGAGCTTGCTTATAAGCAGTATGCTCCTGATATTGTTACACTTGATATTACTATGCCTAATATGGATGGTATAGAATGTCTTGAGAAAATAATGGATTATGATCCGGATGCAAGGGTTATAATGATTACAGCAGCAGGACAGCAGAATAAGGTTATAAAGGCGTTAAAGATAGGAGCTAAAAAGTTCCTTACAAAGCCTTATAATGTTGAAGATGTACTTAAGAATATTGCAGAGCTGGCTGATTGATTGCAGTTAATAAAACCGGTCAATCAGACTGCCTATTTATTATAGAAACGGAGAAATAGAATAATGGAAAAGTTTTTTAAAGTAAAAGAGCATGGATCCAGCATAAAAGTGGAGGTTCTTGCTGGTATAACTACGTTTATGGCTATGGCGTATATACTTATGGTGAATGCAGGTATGTTTTCTGCATTGCCAGAGGTATCTTATAATGCAATATATATTGCAACGGCATTGTCAGCAGTAGTTGGCACCTTTGCAATGGCATTTCTTGCGAATCTGCCACTTGGACTTGCATCTGGAATGGGACTTAATGCATTTTTTGTATACACAGCCTGTTTTAACTTTGGGTTAAGTTATGCCAATGCACTTGTTCTTGTTTTATTAGATGGTATTGTATTTATAATACTTACAATTACAGGTATCCGTGCGCAGTTATTTTCAGCTATTCCTGATGCGGTTAGAAAGGCTATTCCAGCAGGAATAGGTCTTTTCATAGCTTTTCTTGGATTACAGAATGCAGGTCTTATAGTTAATGATGAATCTACGCTTGTTAATCTTTCATCATTTAATATTCTTAATGGTAATGCAACATGGGCAGATATTATGCCAAGATTTGTAACTATAATTGCAGTAATTATTATCGCTGTGCTTACAGTTAAGAAGGTTAAAGGTTCTGTGCTCTGGGGCATTCTTGGCGGTACAGTTTTATATTATGTGTTAGGATGTACAGTTTCTGGCTTTTATAATGGATTCTTTGAGGGGATGACTCTTAATCCATTCGCAGCCTTTGGTGACTGGGCTTTAATGTCCTTTGGAAAAGTATTTACAGAGGGGTTTAATTTCTCAGGATATCTGGCTGAGCATACAACAGCAGATCTTGTGCTTGTAATAGCAACAACTGCACTTGCATTCTGTATGGTTGATATGTTTGATACTCTTGGTACTTTATATGGTGCATGTTCAAGAGGCAACCTGCTTGATGAGAAGGGAAATGTGCCTAACTTTGAAAAGGCTATGTTATCAGATGCCCTAGCTACATGTGTCGGTGCAGTATGTGGTACGTCAACTGTTACAACATTTGTTGAATCTTCATCAGGTGTTGCAGAAGGTGGAAGAACCGGACTGGCATCATTTACAACAGGATGTCTTTTCTTCGTGGCTATGTTTTTGAGTCCAATAGCGGCACTTATTCCTGGATGTGCAACAGCCGCAGCACTTATATATGTTGGTGTTCTTATGATGGGTGGAGTTGCAGATATTGACTGGAAGGATATTTCAGTAGCTGTTCCGGCATTCTTTACAATTGCGTTTATGGCGTTTGCATATAATATAAGCTATGGTATTGCATTTGGTCTTATATCATATGTACTTATTAAGGTATTTTCAGGCAAGGCTAAAGAAGTCAAGGCATTTACGTGGGTAATCGCTGTATTATTCTTATTAATGTTCTTCCTTACACATTAAGATATAGATGGCTGTTGTGTTAAGGTATATGGCAGCGGAATTGGAGATATAAAAACAGATGATGGATATAAGATGTTATCTAAAGGATAATAAGCTTATTACGGATGGAGCTTTTGGTACTTATTATGCAGGTCTGTATGATACCAGAGAACTTCCGGAGAAGGATAATATCTGTTGTAAAGACAGAATTATAGGTATACACAAAGAATATATAGAAGCTGGCGCTGTATTAATAAGAACTAATACATTTGCAAGTAATACTGTTAATCTGGATACTGATATAGAAGGCGTTAAGGCCAATATCAGGGCAGCCGTGGCTAATGCCAGACAGGCTGCTTTGTCAGCTAAGAAGGAGGTCTATATTGCTGCAGATATAGGACCTATACCTAATGATAATATGTTTGATAAACAGGAAGTAGAGAAGGAATACATTCAGATAGTCAACGCTTTTAAAGAAGAGAAGATTGATATATATGTATTTGAGACGTTTTCTGATCTTTCATATATTAAAGAAGCTATTGATGCTGTACCAAAGGATGCTTTTGTTATAGTACAGTTTGCTATTAATCAGTTTGGATACAGCAGCTTAGGGCTTAGTGCAGCAAAGCTTATAGCTGCTGCAAATGAAATAACTTCAATAGATGCAGTCGGGTTTAACTGTGGTATTGGACCTGCACATATGGAACAGTTTGTAAAGAAGGAAAGAGGTCTTACAAACAAGTTTTTTACAGCACTTCCTAATGCAGGTTATCCTCAGGTTATAAGTGGCAGAATGGTATTCTCTGATAGAAATATCGAGTATTATTCACAGAAGGTATGTGACCTTATGAGAGCAGGTGCCGATATTGCTGGCGGCTGTTGTGGTACAACTCCGGATTATATAAGAACTATATCGAATATGGTGAAAGAATCTGATATATCTACTTGTGTCAGTGATACTGATGATAATGGGGCATCAAAGGATAATGTTAAATGTAACGCCTTTTATAAGGATAAGGAGAATAAGAAGCTTATTGCAGTAGAGCTTGCACCACCATTTGACAGCAATGCTGAGAAGCTTATGGATGCGGCACATTATCTTCATAAAAAGGGGGTTGATGTTCTTACATTTCCAGATTCACCTTCTGGTAGAACAAGAGCGGACTCTATTCTTATTGCAGCAAAGGTAGCAAGACAGACAGGAATGACTGTTATGCCTCATTTGTGCTGCAGGGATAAGAATGCAATAGCCATACGTTCCCAGCTTTTAGGGGCGCATATCAACGGAATTAATAATTTTCTTGTCATTACAGGTGATCCAATACCACAGATGATAAGAAGCAGTATTAAAAGTGTATTTAATTTTGATTCTGTAGGACTTATGAATATAATTGATGATATGAATCAGGAGCAGTTTTTTTCTGAACCTGTTACATATGGAGGTGCTATTAATCAGGGAAGAAAGCATCTTGATATAGAGATTGGACGTGTTAAGAAAAAGATGGAGGCAGGTGCTACATTTTTTATGACGCAGCCAGTATTTTCAGATGATGATATAGAAAGACTATATAAGATTAAGAAAGAGACTAATGCAAGAATACTATATGGCATTATGCCTCTGGTAAGTCTTAAGAATGCAACATTTATGAAAAATGAAATGGCAGGAATAAACGTTACAGATGAGATTCTTTTAAGATATAAGCCAGATATGTCTAAAAAAGAAGGCGAGGAAGCGGGAATAAAGCTTGCAGTTGATATTATTAATAAAACCAAGGATATTGCAGATGGTTATTATTTCTCATTTCCTTTTAACAGAGTGTACATGCTTGAGGATATATTAAAACAGAGTGGTATACAGACAGTTATATAAATGCTTATAAAGGGTACTTAATATCAATGCGGAGGTGATATAGGTGAATGAAGCACAGATTAAACACTTTATATTAGTAGAACGTAGAAAAGGTACAACAATAGAGGAGCTTATATTTATATTTCATGATAATGGTATTCCAGAGTATGAAATATCTAATTATCTTGAAATATCTATAAAATATGTAGAGGAAGTCCTCAGTGATTATTAATAATTGCTAAGCTTTATAAAATATTGATAATTAAAGTGTATTCCTGCTTGATAATATGGTACATCAGCGATATAATCTATTAAAGAATAATTTTATCAGGAGGTGCCTTATGGAAGTGGAAGTATATGAGATGCCTATAACATCTGAGGAAGCAAGAAATTATCATGGATTTGCAGGTCAGCTTAAGGCACTAAGTCTTGTTGAATGGGTTAAGACATATATATATACTGTTTGCTTTTGTATAATAATTTTCTTTATATTATTTACATTTTCAACAGATATTGCGCTTGTCTTATTTACTGCTACGAAGGTTTTTGATAAGGGACTTATATTTGTTGCTATATTTATTATTATAGCTATGCAGAGGTCTAAGAATATACAATTAAGAGCTATGCTTCAGAAGTATTTTATAAACAATATTCCGCAGGAATTTCTGATGGGAGGCATTCAGTTGAAGAAGATAAAGGTGTCAAAGGATTCGTTGAAGGTGTATTATAGAAGATTCCGGACACGCGATTTATAATTATTATAGTTATTAAAGCTCCTTTTTCGTTAGGTTACTACAAGAAAGGAGCTTTTGTTTCGTAAAAGATTAAGATAGGAGATATATATGAGTTTATTAAATGTAGAACATCTTACACATGGTTTTGGAGACAGGGCAATATTCGATGATGTTTCCTTCAGACTATTAAAGGGGGAACATATAGGACTTATTGGTGCTAATGGTGAGGGAAAGTCCACATTTATGAATATAATAACAGGCAAGCTTATGCCTGACGAGGGAAAGATAGAGTGGGCAAAGAATATAAAGATAGGATATCTTGACCAGCATTCTGTTCTTCAGAAGGGAATGTCAATAGGCTCAGTTATGAGACAGGCTTTTGATGATTTATTTGTCATGGAAGAGCGTATGAATGAGATATGCGATAAGATGGTGGATGCTGATGAAAAACAGATGGAAGAGTATATGGAAGAGCTTGGTACTATACAGGATCTTTTGACTAATCATGATTTTTATATGATAGATGCAAAGGTAGAAGAGGTTGCAAGAGCACTTGGACTTCTTGAGTTAGGGCTGGATAAGGATGTAACAGACCTTAGTGGCGGACAAAGAACAAAGGTGTTGTTAGGCAAGCTTTTATTGGAAAAGCCTGATATATTACTGTTAGATGAGCCTACGAATTATCTGGATAAGGAACATATTGACTGGCTTAAGAGGTATCTTCTTGACTATGATAATGCATTTATTCTTATATCACACGATATACCTTTTCTTAACAGCGTTATCAATATAATATATCATATGGATAATCACCAGTTAAACAGGTATGTGGGCGATTATTATAAGTTTATGGAAGTTTATGAAATGAAGCAGGCACAGCAGCAGGCGGCATACGACAGGCAGCAGAAGGAAATAGCTGATCTTAAGGACTTTGTTGCAAGAAATAAGGCAAGAGTTGCTACAAGAAACATGGCAATGTCAAGACAGAAGAAGCTTGATAATATGGATATGATAGAGCTTGCCGAAAAGAAGCCAAAGCCAGAGTTTAACTTTAAGGTGGCAAGAACACCTGGAAAATATATATTTACCGCCAAGGATCTGGTTATAGGTTATGACGAACCGCTGTCTAAGCCTATTAATTTCGAAATGGAGAGAGGTAAGAAGGTTGTTCTTACCGGAGCTAATGGTATTGGTAAATCAACACTTCTAAAAAGTCTGCTTGGTATAATTAAGCCTATATCAGGAGAGGCTGTAAGAGGAGATTATCTTGAAATTGGATATTTTGAGCAGGAGATGTCCCCTGATATTGATACTACATGTTTAGAAGAAATATGGCAGGAGTTTCCAGGTTTTACACAGTATGAGGTAAGATCAGCACTTGCAAAGTGCGGACTTACAACTAAGCATATTGAAAGTAAGGTTAGAGTATTAAGTGGTGGAGAACAGGCAAAGGTAAGATTATGTAAGCTGATAAACAGGGAATCCAACAGTCTTGTACTAGATGAGCCTACGAACCATCTGGATGTCGATGCAAAGGAAGAGCTTAAGCGGGCATTGCTTGATTATAAGGGAAGTATTCTTATGGTGTGTCATGAACCTGAGTTCTATGATGGTCTGGCAACAGAGGTATTGGATTGTAGTGAATGGACAACCAGATTATAATAATATCTTGATATTTTAAGAGGTGGGAATCATGAAGATAGGTATATTTGATTCAGGTATTGGAGGCTTATCATTGCTTCATCAGTCAATGATAACGTTTCCAGAGGCTGATTATGTGTTTTATGCTGATGTAGATAATGTTCCATATGGAGAGAAGACTAATGAACAGATACGTGAATATGTTGACAAGGCTGTATACTTTCTTGTAAATAAAGGCTGCAAGGCAATTGTACTTGCGTGTAACACAGCTACAAGTGCAGCTATTACATATTTACGAAATAAGTATCAGCTTCCTATTATTGGAATAGAACCAGCGGTAAAGCCGGCCTGTCAGCATAATAGGGATAAAAGGATTATGGTTGTTGCAACGCCGGTTACGGCGAGGGGCGTGAAGCTTAAGAATCTTATTATGAAGTATGATACAGAGCATAAGGTTGATGTTGTTGCACTTCCTATGCTTGTAAGATTTGCCCAGAGAGATGAATTTAATTCTTCAGAGGTAATGAATTATCTTAATAATGAATTCTCAGGTTACAACTTTAATGATTATTCTGAACTTGTATTAGGATGTACGCATTTTAATTATTTCAAGGATTCCTTTGCAAGGCTGTTTCCAGAGGATATAGAGATAATAGATGGGAATATAGGTGTTTCTAACAATCTAAAAAATACTCTTATCAAGAATGGTGTTATAGACAGTGCATATAATAATGTACGTGGAAAAGTAGAATATTATTATTCTGGAAGGGCTGTGGATGACAAAGAACTTGAGCATATCAGGAGACTGCACGAAAGACTTGAGGTTATGAGAAAAATATAAGTTCGTGTTTATTGATTCTATAGGAAAATGACTGCAATGGGTTAATAGTTTTATGTATCAGTGATAATCAGCGTTGATGAAATGGAGATTGGTATGGAGCATATATATATAGCTATTGATTTAAAGACATTTTATGCATCTGTTGAATGCGTAACAAGAAAGCTTGATCCGCTGGATACGAACCTTGTTGTAGCAGATGCTTCACGAACAGAAAAAACAATATGTCTTGCTGTTTCTCCAGCACTAAAG
>CAKRKK010000030.1 GCA_934358235.1 uncultured Lachnospira sp. | reverse complement strand
CTGGCAGTTTACAAAGTCAGTCTCAAGCCAGACTTATTTTCAACCCAAAAGTAATTTATAGAAACTTAGCTAAACAATAATTCCTCTGTTCTTACCTGTCCATCAACTATATTAAGTATCCGGTCTGCATATTCTGCCATCTGCTTATCATGTGTTACCATAACGATGGTCTGCTTGTACTTGGCTGCTGCAAGTGAAAGCATGGCTGCAACATTCTCTGCACTTTCCGCATCCAGATTACCTGTTGGTTCATCTGCATATACAACTGCCGGATGCATTATAAGTGCTCTTGCAATAGCTGTTCTTTGCTGTTCACCACCTGACATCTGATCCGGAAACTTATTGCGGCAATGCTCTATCTGCAATGATACCAGCAATTCATTAATCTCATCCTCATCTACATCCTGATTATCAAGAATTACTGGAAGTGCTATATTCTCATATGCAGTATATTCTGGTATAAGACTATAATTCTGATAGACATAGCCTATCTTCTCTCTTCTTAGCTTAGATAGCTGTCTGTCATTTAATTCACTTATATCTATGTCATCAATATATACCTTTCCTTCATCCGGTCTGTCCATAGAGCCAAGAATTCTAAGCAATGTTGATTTACCAGAACCACTTTTACCTATAATTGCAGTGAATTCGCCCTTTCTTATATTTATGTCGCATTTTTTCAAAGCATGTACATCTACCATACCTGTATGATATGTCTTACATATACCTTCTGCCCTTAATATATCACCCATATAAAGCTCCTTCCAATCGCACCTTTTATTTGCTTTTTATCAGCCTTTTATCTGCCTTTTATTAACTTTCAGCAGTCTTTTATTTGTCTTTTCTTTAAGTCACATTTTTTCTTATGATTATTGCCTCTATTAATAACATAACAGGCATAAGAATTATGCAGTATAGATTCTGCCATATACAGTCACGCATCAATATATTAAATACAACACTTTTATCAGCTCCGCTACGTCTTAGTAGCTGCATAACAGGCCCATACTGATGAATTCTGTTGTTTAACACCATTATTGAAATCATTATGTATACACTTGCTGCTATAAATGCAGTAAAGCCATATAATATAATTGTTTCAACAGTATCACTCTTCATAGCATCCTTTTCTTCCGAATAGGAATGATATCCCCAGCCCAACTGCTCCATATATGAGTTGACTGCATTAACTGTACCGCTATATAACGAATTAAGGCTGTATCTTAGCTTTATCTGGTTATATGACATATTAAGCGTCAGTTCTTCTGGAAGCTCATCTAACTGAAAATAATCCTTTAACACCTTATTCTGGCTATCCAGTGCATTCTTAAGAAGCTCTGTTGAAGCCAGCATGGTATATTGTCCGAATTCAGGTATATATTCTCTGAGCTTATCTTTTATCTCATCATTTAACTGCACAACCGATATTATGCTTGTAGTTGCTGCCGGAACATAATTCATATTATACGAGCAATCTTTTCTTACCTGCTCATAATATTCATTCTTTATTTTACCAAGCTGCTCCTCTTCGCTTAAATTCATGAATTCTGAATACATCCATAAGCCGCTGTCAGATAATAAATTATTAACATAAGCTTCTCTTAGTTCATCCATATCTGGTTTAACCAAAAGGCTGTCTATGTAATTAGTAGCTCCCCGTGCATCATACTTGCTATCAGTCATGCTATATGGACTATAACCATTATCCTTTATATATGCAGCTAAGGCTTTGTTATAGGCACTGGCTCTATATCTGGAATTATTATAGGCAAAAGTTCCATTTATGTCACAATAGTATTTCATAAGATTTATATCTGTTCCCTCAGTTAAGGTATCATCATATTCGCCATCCTTATTAACATCAACGAATACAACTGATGCTTCCCCCTTCTTAAAGGCTTCCATATCCAGCTTTTCTTTATCAACATACTCACTTAATATATTGTATATGTCAGCTTCAGCTTCTACATACTCTGTTGCAAAAAGATATTTATCTGGTATATCTACCTGATTAAGCATTTCCACAGAATTAAAATTATATTGTTTAAACCATGCTAATCCCAGCTTATTATAATCTATATTATCCCAGCTCCACATTCTGCCTGTTTCATAATATCCATAGCTTACATCCTCAACTCCGTCAATATTATTTATGTAATCAATAATATTATTATCTATAGCCTTATACATAATCGTATCTGCTGGTTTGACATTATACATTAATTCATATGAACCGAACCTGTTATAATACCTTCTGCTTTCCCCTGTTACCGGATCATTATCATAACATCTTTTATTGCTTTTATCGTATGTCTCTTTATTGATGTCACGCAAATATTCTGTATTTTGTATGTCTGATTTAAGATTATCCCTTGTCCATATTTTTTCCTTTTCTCCAGATATATAATAATCCTTAGCCCTGTAATCCTTATATCCATAACAAAGCATGTAATTCGTACTCTTATCTGTCTTATTAAATGCAATAATATCTGAACGTGCATCTATATCCTGATACCGTCTGTATGCTTTTATGGAATTAGCTGCACATCCTATTATAATTACACACATTAACAATGCAAATACTCTTATTGCAATATTAGCAGCCGCTCCCTGCGATTTTCTAAGCCTTCTGCTGGTCTGTCCGATATAGTTGTTTTTATTAATTAACTTTAATTGTGTTATTTTTGCTAATCTCTTTTTTTTCTTTCTTCTTTTATAACCATAATTAACACTATTACAGGTATTAACTATTCCCTCCGCCAGCATACTTGTAACGAGGGCAATTCCAAGCATTATTAATACATATACATATATACTGCTTTCAATATTAAAAAACTGAATTCCTTTAATATTGCTTATTATACTGCATATTATACTGCTTGTAATTATTGAAAAAATCAGACCTGCTGTTGCAGCCGCGACAATTATTACAACATTTTCTATAAACGAAAGTCCTAATATGTGTATCTTCTTTGCACCAATATTTGCAAGAATATTCCTTACAGGCTCACGCTCCCTGCTATGTACAAGAACCTGATGTATAATTGCTGCCACACCTATAATCATAAGTAATACATACATATAATCATATACATAACCACCCGACCAAGGTTTATAATCATATACGCTGCTGTTATATACGAGCTCTTTATGTGCTTTCTTTACCAGACCATCGTATATATCCCTGTAATTATTGATGTAATAATTAGATGAATATATATATGCTGCCTTTCCTATTCTGTTAACTGACTCTCCTTCACTTTCAGTAACAACTATACCCGGTATGTATTCCCCTCCATTCCACACATTCGTATAATTACTAAGTATTCCTGTAAGCTTATATGTTTTTTCTATGGTTTCTGTTGTCTGGCTGCTTCCATTTTTTACTTCTATATGTATCTCCTGGCCTATCTGTGTTCCCTGATTCAGCTTAATTAAAGAATCCCATTCTATTGCTGCTTCATCATCCTTTTCTGGCATTCTTCCGCACTTCAATGATATATTACCTATTCTTAAGAATTCATCTGTCATATAACCAACTTTAATATCTGTACATTCCCCTTCTTCGTACACATAATTATCTATTGATGCTTTTCCTGATTCATTAAGATAGGGATGATTCTTAAGTTCTTTATTCTCTTCTTTATTGCTGTCATACAACATTACAATCCAGCTACCGAACCTTTGTTTTGCCGATTGAAGCTGCCATTGGTACATATTGGACTTAAACAGCATAATTCCTGTAACAAATGCAAACACCAGAAATATTGATAATGCGGCTCTTAACAGACTTTTCCACCGTCTTCTTACACTTTTTATACAATAATTAATAAATTCTGTATTCAATCAAACACCCTCTTCTGATTATTTTACTTAATATTTCTATGTAAATATAACATCTCCAATATAACAATAACCGGCATAAGTATTACACACCATATTGCTTCTCTTATACATTGATACATATGTATATTTCTGACTATTGTGTTATCAGCCCCATGATTTCTTAAAATATTCATACGGTTATTAAATCTGCTGACTCTGTTATTAAGTACAAGCAGGATTATACTTATATACATAAGTACAGCCGCAACTGCGGTAAATATATACAATACCAGAGCCTCTATTGCGTCTTTCTTTACCTGTTCTTTATCCGCAGAATAGTCATTATATGAAAAGTCAGCTTGTATAAGATATGCTGCTACTGCATTAGCTGTTCCATTATATACCGAATTCAATCCATATCTTATATTAAGCTGGTTGTACTTCATGGCAAGTGTAATATCTGGTGGCAGCTCATCAATCCCAATATATTCCTTTAACACTTCATTCTGTGTATTAACAGCCTTCTCTCCAAGCTTATCTGATGCAACCATTGTATACAATCCAAACTCTGGTATATATTCCTTTAGTCTTGACTTTATCTCATCATCAACATATATAACCTTAGCTGCCTTAGTTACTGCTGCCGGTGCATATCTTACATTATATGTATACTTTCTTTTCCTATCCTTAAACTCTTTCTCCTCCCTTACACTTATTATTCCTTTCTGCCTTAATATGTCACTCTGGCTCTGTATATCATTTTCTTTCATATAGTTATATACAGCTTTATAATAGCTGCTATACACCATATTAAGACTAGATGCGCCATCTTCATATGGATAAGTCTGATAACACATCAGACCAATATTGGTTCCACTTGTGATGGTATCATCATATTCTCCCTCAGGATTCTTATCCAGAAATATGATTGCTTCATCACCTTCAAGAAATGCAGCATAATTCCAATCATCGCCTGCATAATCCTCTAAGATGTCATATATTCCACTATTTTCCCCCACATATTCAGTTGCAAACAGATACTTGTCCTCTTCATCAGAGTATTTCTTCATAGATAACGATTTATTATTTCCAGCCTTCTCATACCAGGAAACTCCCAGATTATTGTAATCCATATCATCCCACGTCCACATACGTGCTGTTTCATAATACCCATATCTGATATTACTAACACCATTTATACTGCTTATATAATTAATAACACTTTTATCTATCCCTTTATACATACTGGCATCTGCTCTCTTCAGGTTATAATCCAGAAGGTAATTGTCGCACTCCAGATTGACCATTGTTTTATTCAGATTAAAACTCATATAATCACGATACTGGTCATATGTCATATTATTATATACCAGCGAATATTTAAGCTTTACATTCTTTCTTACCTCATTGATATCTGGTGAATTCAGCACACTATCGTCCAGCTCATCCCAATATCTCCTGAAATTATATGCAATATTAACCACATATGGAGTATTCTTATCCTGCTTATAGAATGCAAGTGTATCTGTTTTTTCTGAAACTGTCCTATATTTGCCATAAACAGTTATTCCATTAACCACACACGTAATCACTATAACCATAATTGCAAGTGAAAATACTCTTATAGATATATTCTGTATAATTCCCTGGGAACGCATTAATCTGCTGCCTGTCTGACGTATATAATTATGTCTGTTTATTATATGCTTTACATCTGTATTATGTGCAGATCTGCCCGGCTTAGCGCATATATTGGCTGCTTTGCTGCGCTTTGCCACCCGACTGGTTCCCTGACTTACTATACTTACAGCTAAGCAGACTGCTATTGATATAACAAGCATAACAGCCAATCCAATATATACACTTTTATCTATTGTAAAGAAGACTATTCCCGTAATTCCTTCAATAATAAAGGTTACTACCCGCCCTGTTATTATTGAAAAAATCAGACCTGCAAGTGACGAACATATAATTATAACTACACTTTCCATAAAGGCAAAAGATATAAGCTTTAATCTGTCAGCCCCCAGTCCTCTTAATATTTCATACACTCTTTTCCTGCCTGTACTATATACCGATAGCTGATAGGTTATTCCAGCAATTCCTACAAGTACAATAATCATATACATATAATCATATATATTGCCACCACTCCATGGCTCATATTCATACACGCTGCTATTATATATAAGTGAACTGCTTGTCTTTTTTTTCAACCCATCATATATAGCTTCATAATCATTAACGTAATCATCAACTGTATATATGTATATAGCATTATTATTACGCCTAATATCCTTTGCAGCCTGCTCTGTAACTATAACTCCCGGAACGCGGTCTCCCCCAGCCCAGGAATTCGTATAGCTTTTCAATATTCCTGCCAGCTTGTAGGTTCTTGTTATATCTTCTGTCTGTCCGTTTTCATCAGCTATTACAGTAGATATTTCCACCTCCTGTCCTAATGATGAACCCAGATTAAGTTCTAGCAACGTATTCCAGTCAATAGCCACTTCATCATCGTTCTTTGGAAACCGCCCTTCATCCGCGGATATATTTCCAATTCTGATAAAATCCTCTGTCATATATCCTATGCCTATTTCCGTCATCTCGCCGCCATTATCATATACATTATTAACCTTTACAGCTTTTCCTGACTCCTTAAGATAAGGATGTCCTTTAAGTTCACTATTCTCTTTGCCATCAGAACCACACATCATAACAAACCAGCTTCCAAACCTGTCCTTTACTGACTGAAGCTGCCATTGGTATACATTAGTTCTTATCAGTATCAGCAATGTGACAGCAGCGAATACAACAAATATAGTAAACGAGGTCTTTATTATATTCTTTTTCCTTCGCTTTATACTCTTAAAGCAATAGTCCATATATTCTGTATTCATACACCGTCCCCCATTCACCTAATAATATAACTATATAACAATCTGCTTACATATAACTTACGTTTCCTGATTATGTTCTACCTTCCCCTTAAGCTTATACAATGGCAGTAATATTCTGAACTCTGCTCCTTTGTACTTTTCACTGTTGGATGCCCTGATGCTTCCATGATGAGCCTCTATTATAAGCTTTGACAGGTTGAGGCCTATGCCGGCATGGAACTCGCTCTGGCTGTTCTTACCTTCGAATCTGTCAAATATGCCTGATATTTTTGTTTTATCTATACCATCCCCATTATCAGCAATCTTTATGATACATACCTCATTATTGCTGCTTATATCTATGTATACACGTCCATTTTCTTTATCACATATACATTCATAGCTGTTGCTTATAATATTTATCAAAGCCTCTGCAAGCCAGCCCTCATCAGCATACATAACCCTTTTAACGTCTGTACCATAATCAACTATGACCTTTGACTTATCTGCAACTGCACTTTCAACACTTTCTTCTACTATGTAATCAATTACAACTTTTTCTGTTGCAAGTATCACCTTGCCAGATTCTATCCGGCTTATATCAAGCAGCTTTTTTATAAATACTTTAATCTTGAATGCACTCTTAGTACATTCTGAAATTATCGTTATTCCGTCTGTGATATTATTATACTGCTGCTCAAGACAGCCTGTAGCTGCAGTCTTTATAGCATCAGCTTTAGTACTGTCCGGACTGCATATATGACTCTGTAATATATCCTGCAATATATCCTGCAGCATCTCAAGCTTCATGGTCATAACCGAAAGAGGTGTCTTTATCTGGTGCGCTATATTCTCAACAAACTCCTGCATCTTCTTATACTGGCATATATTGTACTCATGCTCTTTGTTTAGCTGTTCCTTTAATATTCCGTTTTCCCTTACATAGCCTTTAAGACTTCCAAGACAATCCTTTCTTCCTATTCTGTAGCAGTGCACAAGCCCATATATAAGCAGCAGCAACAGAATAAGCCCTATAACTATATTTATTACATTCTCATAATTGATATGTGCAAGATACATATATCCGTTTCTTGTATAGCCAGCTTCAATCATAGCCTCTAGTCCTGCCTCATAGGTCTTCCTGCTTATATTCATATGCATCATTCTGTCAATCAGATCCATGGCTGAAGCTTTATCATACAGATAAAGGGCTCCTACAAGAGCCCTTTGCCTGATACTATAATATATGGTTAAAAATGCAATGATGAGTGCATTAGTAACAACCATTGAAATAACAAATAATGTCTGGTTTTTTCTATAATTTCTTATAGTTTTATCTATATTCCTGTACTGGCTGCCAGACTGTATGTTTTTATTATTATCCATCTATTATCTCCCCATTAGTATTGTTATGCTATCCAACGATAACCTACATTCCTGATAGTTTCTATATATGGAACTCTTTCTTCCCCGAACGTTCCAAGCTTTGCTTTAAGACGGCTCATATTGACAGTAAGTGTATTGTATTCCACGTAGTTCCCATGTATATCCCACAATCTGTCAAAAAACACATCTCTTCTTACAACTCTCCCCTTATTCTCCACAAGTATCTTTAACATATCCCACTCATTGTTGGATAACTTAAGCTCATTGCCTGCCCTGTACAGCTTGTACTTATCAAAATATATTGCTAATTCACCCTTCTTATACACATCCCCGTCATTCATGCTGCTTCGTCTTAGGTTAGCACTTATCCTGGATAGAAGCACCGCATTATGGAATGGCTTTGTCACGTAATCATCACCGCCCATATCAAGCCCCCTGACTATAGATTCCTCATCATCACAGGAGGTCAGGAATATAATCGGCACATCAAGATTCTGCCTTACCTTTTCACATATCTGAAAGCCGTCACCATCTGGCAGCTTAACATCAAGCAGATACATATCGTAGACCTCTGTATGCTTATTGTATTCTCCTACGCTTCCAACAAGCATCACCTCATATCCTTTTAAATTAAGGAGACTCTTTATGGTTTCCCCTAATTCTTTATCATCTTCCACTAACATAATTCTGTACATACATCATACCGCCCATATTTATATGCTTATTTATCCAGCACTATATACATTACAAGCAGGCTTACCACCTGTTTATGATGCTCTTTTATATTACTTTCTTATAATAGCATTAACAGCTTGCAATTAACTTACAATTTATTATTTTCCTGTTAAATATTCTTGTTAAATACATAATGCAAGGAGCAAAATGTATTCTGCCCCTTGCATCCTATTATAATATATATTATGTAATATTCCTACTTTTTTTACTTTTTAAATAAATACCATAAATAAATACTTTTTCGCGAAATATATTTTTGTGAAAAATGTTTTTATGAAATATGTTTTGTGAAAAAACACGTCCCTACATTGTGATTGCTATGACCACTACCATAATTGGTATCATAAGTGCTGTTGATAACGGATTGAGAGCTGCCGCTATATCAGTCGAAACTCCCAGCTTTTCTGAATATATTATGGATACCGCTGCACTTGATGAGAATACTGCCGCTGCCAATATCTGTCTCATAACAAGCGGTGCAGGTAATACACAGAATATCAATATTGCTGATATTATTCCAATTCCATATCTTAATAACAACAGATGAAGCACCTCACCGGCTGTTTCCCTGCTCATATTAAGCTCAAACGATATTCCAATCATCATCATAGCAAGAAATCCATTACCATGTCCACAGAAATCAGCCGCCTGTATAACTATATCCGGTAATCTGTAATTAAGAAAGGATAATACTGTCATAATAAAATACACATCAAAGGGAATAGACGTAAAAAGACTTTTAACTATTTCCAGTACGCCTATGTCCGATTTATTCAATTTTATTTCAGATGTATTCTGTTCCTTATTTTTCTGGCTTATTCTCATTTTCGCAATAGCATATGTCGTGCCTAACGTATAAAAGGAATCTCCTACATCAAACATACATAGATATGGAACACCTGCCGGATAGAAATTAGAAAGGAAGGGAATGGCTATGCAGGCCATATTAAAGCCTGAAGCATTTACCGCATATATAGCCTGCATATCGCTTTCCTTATGAGCTGCTGCGAGCTGTCCGGCTATTACCATAACTGTATTCACGCCAAAGCCTATAAGTATAGACACAACATAATATATGTTAACCTGGGCTCCACTAAAACCGCTAATAAGAGATGCCGGTAATGTGACATAAAATATAAGGTTTGACAATACCCTCTTATCTTCCTTATGGAAAAGTCCCAGCTTTTTTAATACATATGCAAGAAGCATAGTAAGAAGATATATCGCTGCTGTTGCTATTATTTTAATCATTCACTTCACCTCTTATATGTATGCTATTATGTTAACATCTGTATTGTATGATGTCGGTGTCAAAAGCCCCGGCTTTGATACCTACGGATTATTCCGTGCTATGCACTCCCATTACGCTTGTTTCCGGAATCATATTACCGCCATCTATAACATTGGCTGTTCCTGTAATGTATTCTGCGTTATCACCTGCTAAGAATGCCACCAGACTTCCTATCTGCTCTGGTGTTCCTAGCTTTTTAACTGGTACTGCATCTGCTATCTTATCTATAACACTCTGCGGATCATCTGGATTAGTAGTCTTAGCACTTCTTAATACATTAGGTGTTAATATAAAGCCCGGACATACTGCATTACAGGTTATTCCATATTCTGCGTATTCTGAGGCTATTGCCTTCGTAAAGCCTATCAGAGCTGCCTTTGTTGCTGCATAAGCACTATAACCCCTATCACATTCATATGGTCCTGTAACAGATGACATATTAACTATTCGTCCATACCTGTTTTTCTTCATATATGGAATAACCGCCTGTGTCATATTCCAGGTTCCCTTGATATTAGTATTAATATGCATATCAAGCTGTTCTTCCCTGGTTTCCTCAAATGCGTTAATTCTGGCAACTCCGGCATTATTAACAAGAATATCTATCCTGCCATAATCCTTAATTATGTTCTCAACTGTATCAATAACAATATATTTACTTGTTATATCACACTTGTAGGCTTTAATTCCTATACTGTCAGAATAACCTGATGAATAAGCTGTACCTGCTGCCTTGGCATATTCTATGAGGCTGTTCTGGGCATCATATATATCATCACTTCTTCCTATGAGTGCTATTCTGATACCCTCCTCGCTTAATTTCTTTGCAATTCCGTAGCCTATTCCAGAAGCTGCTCCTGTTATTACAGCCACCTTAGTATTAGCTTCAAGCCACTCTCTTGCAAGATCTACGGTCACCTTAAGATACTCAGGCTCTACTGTCTTAGCTGTATCACTATCGGCATGTCCAGACAGCCACGCAAGTCTTGTAATTCTTCTTATAAGAACAAACATAGGTATCAGTCTTTTATCTTCATCAGAAAGCCTTCTTACCTTCTCATAGCCTCTTATCCACGCCTCCTCAAGTTCGCAAAGATTCTTGGAATATGTGACAAGCGCACAGCCCATATCATACATATAAAACCCATATCCACAATCATCAAAATCAATTATCTGGTCATTGCCTTCATAACTGATTACGTTGTAAAAATGCAGGTCTGCATGAATAAGACCATACCTGTCATTACTTCTCCCATAATGATTAAGCTCTTTTTTGATATTTTCGGTACATTTTTCAAGAATACGGTAATCATGAGCTGTGATTCCTTCATAATCCCGCCAGCTCCCCCATATTCCATCGCCATTATCACCAAAAAGGTTATTAATATCCCAGCAGAATCTTTTTATTTTAACTGATTTATCCCTGTTTATTGACTGTATATGGAGTCTGGCTGTAATCTCTCCAAGCTTTTCAAGACCATCCAGCAAAGCCTCACCCTTAAGCTCTCCAAGTGGACTTCCATATAAAAAGGAGATAACAGAGCAGTATACATTTTCCCCGCCTGATGTCCGCATTTTTTGAAGAAATCCGCCATCACGTCCACGATATACTACTGGAAGTCTGACCTGTGTATCCTTATGTATTTCATCCATCCATCTTATTTCGCCCTCAAGCTCTTCTATATCGTGATATCCCGGCCTATGTATACGGAACACAACAGGGCTGCTTTTGCCAAACTCAACCTTGTATATAATATTTTCCGAGTACTTTAAAAGACTTACCTGATAATCCTCTTCAACATCATATAATAATGGCAGATTATTTTTAACATCCTCTAATAATGATTGTGGTGTATCCTTCATAGCTGTTTCCTCGTATTATTCCATACTACTTACTTTTCATATTAGTTTTGTTATATTTATTTCTATGTTTATTTTTATATTTATTTTTTCATATTTACAGCCTGTGCAAGTCCCTTGTCTATCTTTTCAAACAACTCATCCATAAATGCATCATCGCATAAAAGTCCTAACTTCATCTGGAGTGTATTAGGATGAAGTCTTGAATTATGCGACCATACACCATTATCAAATAATGGCTTACATATAGTCTTACTCGCATCCTCACAAGCAAAGTTAATTCCCATAATAACGCCTCTCTGGGTATAACCTGTAAGAAAGCCGTCATATTTATCCATAAGAGCATTAACACGCTCTGTAAGCAGCTTTGTATTCTTATTAATATTATCAACTGTTTCCTTACGCGTAGTTATCTCAAGCACCTTCATCGCAACAACACAGCCAAGCTCTGAATTTCCACAGGTTGAACCATGCATTCTTCCTATATCAAACATCCAGCTGGCTGCCTTTCTGTTCATAACAGTTGCTGATATAGGATATATGCCTCCGCCAAAGCCTTTAGCAGTTGTAATCATATCCGGAACAAAGCCCTCGTGTTCAAAGCACCACATTTTCCCGGTTCTCATAAGTCCTGTCTGTGTTTCATCTGCTATGTAAAGTGTTCCATACTTTTCACACAGCTTCTTGACTCCTGCAAGATATCCCTTATCAGGAATTGGAAAACCATATGTTGCAAGAAGGGACTCTATAATTACACACGCAACATCCTCTTTTTTAAGCTCTGCCTCCATAGCATCCAGGTCATTAAGAGGAACCTGTACGAATTCTCCCGGAGCTCCCTGACATAAGAAGGGATCCTTGAATCTTGCATCACCTGTTGATACAGACAATCCTGTATGTCCGTGATAACAGCCTTCAATAGATACAACACGCTTACGTTGTGTAGCATATCTGGCACTCTTTATAGCAAGATCAACTGCCTCTCCACCACAGGTTGAAAAGCACGCATAATCCAGTCCGTCAGGACAAAGCTCTGTAAGCTGTTTTGCAAGCATAGCCTTTGTTATACCTGTAAAATGATGGTTGCCTATGTCAAGCTCTGTCATGGCCTCTGTAAGTGCACTTATAATCTCTGGGTTTCTGTGTCCCAGATTATAAGTTCCTCCATTAATATGTATATCAAGGAACTTTCTTCCATCAAGATCCCAGAAGCAATAGCCTTCTCTTTTCCCCATTACAATAGCCATATCGCGGTCTATCCATTCCTGTGTTTTTCCTACATTCCAGTGAGCAAGGCTCTCCTTTAATACTTCTTCCTTTGTTATATCTGGATTATTAATAAAACTCATAGCTGTATCCTCCTGCATTCTTTTATTATCTGCTTACTGTTCACTTGCTGTCAAAATGCTGGATAATCACAGATATTCCCTCCAATGAGCAAGGCTCTTTTTTACTATATCTTCTTTAACTATTTCTGAAGTATTTATGCTATTCATAGTCCCTGCCCCCTTTTTATACTATATTCAGTTCACTATTAGCCTTTCCAAACTGGTTCGGTGTCAGTGAAGTATTCTTTTTAAAATCCTTAATAAAGTGTGCCTGATCGTAATATCCAAGTCTTTCATATATCTCATACGTGAGATTTTTCTGAAGATAATATATTGCTTTCTGAATCCTGATGATTCCAGCATACTTCTTCATGGATACTCCAAGCGATTCCTTAAATACACGGTCGAGGTAACGCTGGTTATATCCCGTCTGTCCAGCTATATCTGCTATCGTCACACACCCTTTTTTATTGTGTATGATACCTGCTATCTGGACAATTATATTTTTTCTTTCCTTAAAGTAATCAGCATATAGGAAATCGGCGATAAATATATCTGTCATATCCTCAAAGGACATATCCTTCCCGAATTGCCCTGCTATGTTACTTAATGTTTCCACCTCTGATACATTTCTTCTTGCACAGACAAGCTCACCTGCATAATCCTTCATAAAATCAGGTACAACTCCTGGTTCGAATTTGACTCCAAATGTTTTTTTGCTGCCACTTATGAAAGCCCGGCTTACCTCAGTATGTGTCCCGCATACATATGGCACAAAACGTCCCTTCTCATATACGAACTGCATATCAAGGCAGGCATCAGGTATGGCGTATATTTCCTGGTCTGGATTATCAATCATATATATCTTATTAATATATCCATCTTCCAGTATAAGCTCATGATAGCTTACAGCCTTAGATATAAGATATGTTTTAACCTGCATATACACCACCACCTTCCGCAATTCGTACACATCCCAGACATTATTTATTTCATAGAGACTACTTTTTTATCCCCGGCAGCTATGCCACAATTACCTATTTTAAAATCAGGGTACTTTATACTAATATAGTCCTTTACCAGCTTAACCGCACCTTCAAAGCCAACCCTTTCTGTGTTAATGGTAAGGTCGTAGTTAACAGGATTCGTCCAGTAATTACCGCCTGTATAGTGTTCATAATACTCTGCACGATATTTATCTGTCTGTGTGATGGATCTTGCTGCTGTTGCCTCATTAACACCCATTCTGTCCATGATTTCCTTAAGTGTAAAGCTTCTTGGAGCTTCTATATACAGACTTATTACATTTGGTCTGTCCTTTAATATCCAGTCAGCACATTTACCTACAATAACGCAGCTTTCTGTATCTGCAAGCTGTTCTATAATCTGTTTCTGATATTCAAACAGCTTCTCATCTGATACGAACTTTCTGTCTTCAACCTTAGGTGAACGCTGCATAGGAAGTCCCTTAAGAAATGCCGAAAAAACATTCTGGTTTCTCAGCTTTTCATTAACCTCTGCAAACACTTCCTCATCAAGACCACTCATCTGTGATGCCAGCATCAGAATTCTGTTTTCATAACAATGTATTCCAAGATCATCTGCTATCTGTTTTGCTATTCTTTTTCCACAACTACCAAAGCCTCTGGCAACTGTAATAACCAAATTATCCATATTAGTCCTCATTTCTGCGCACCTTTTTACGCATAACGGATTAGTACCAGGTGTGCACAGCTGCTAATCCATCATATGAATTTTTTTACTAAGCACCTTTCTTAACTCCGCTTTCCATATATCTTGTTAAGAATTCCTTTGTTCTTTCATTCTTAGGATTGGTGAATAAGATGTCTGGACTTTCATCCTCAACAACATATCCGTTATCCATAAATATTGTTCTTGTTGATACATTTTTAGCAAACTCCATCTCATGAGTTACTATAATCATTGTAAGTCCCTCATCTGCAAGCTCCTTCATAACATTAAGAACCTCGCCTACCATCTCTGGATCAAGCGCTGAGGTTGGCTCGTCAAACAGAAGTACCTCCGGATTCATACATAATCCTCTTGCGATAGCAACTCTCTGCTTCTGTCCACCTGATAACTGTGCCGGATGAGCATTGATATAAGCTGCCATTCCAACCTCTCTTAAGTGCTTTATAGCTCTTAGCTTTGCCTCTTCCTTACTAAGATGTAATATTTTCTGTACTCCGAACATGCAGTTTTTTAATACTGTCATATTGTTAAACAGATTAAATGACTGGAATACCATTCCAACCTGTGATCTGTATTTCGTAAGTGATGACTGTGTGTTCTTAACCTCGTCACCATGGAAAAGTATTTTTCCACTTGTTGGTGTTTCAAGATGATTAATACATCTTAAAAGTGTTGACTTACCAGAACCGGAAGATCCGATAATACATACAACCTCACCCTTTGATATTTCAAAATCTATTTTCTTTAAAACCTCATGGTCACCGAAGGACTTTACAAGATTTTCTACCTTTATAATTGAATCTGCCATAACCCGCCTCCTGTTCTGCATTTATACATAGCACTATTTAATCATTCATTTTCCAGATACTCTGTAGCCAGCTCATAATCACTTCTTCCCTGAAGCTTCTTTTCAATTACTGAGAATAATCTGTTAAATACGAAACAGAGAATAAAGTAGATTATTGAAATAACTATATATGATTCAAAGTACTTATAATAAGCACCACCTGCTGTCTTTGCCATAAGGAAAAGCTCTGATACACCTATAACATTAAGTACTGAGGTCATCTTTAAGTTGTTAACAAAGGTGTTACACATTTCAGGTATTACATTTCTTAAAGCCTGTGGAACTATTATGTATAACATAGCTTTAAAATGTGACATACCCATAGCAAGGGCACCTTCCTCCTGACCTGCATCTACTGACTTGATACCTGCTCTTACCGTTTCACCCATATAAGCTCCGGTATTAAGTGTTGTTACAAGAATACCTGCTATGATTGATGTAATCATAATGTCATTCTGTCTTAATCCATAGTAGATAACCATGCCCTGTACAATCATTGGTGTATCCCTGAATATTTCAACATACACAACTACTATTGCCTTTAATATATGAAGCAGAACCTTCTTTACTATATTATCCTCTTTATGAATCTTTACTGTATTGATTATACCTACGGCAAAACCAAGTACAAAGCCTAACACAGTTCCTATAAGTGCTACATAAAGTGTTACCCACGTAGCTTTAAGAAATAATGTTGAATATTTATTAAAAATGAACCAGGCCCATTCAA
>CAKRKK010000029.1 GCA_934358235.1 uncultured Lachnospira sp. | reverse complement strand
TATGCATAAGGAGTCTTACTGTATCCTCTGTGATAGCCTGTGTCATCTCATCGAACATATCATAGCCCATCATCTTATACTGTACAACAGGATCCTTCTGTCCATATGCCTGAAGTCCGATTCCCTGTTTAAGCTGATCCATATCATCGATATGATCCATCCACTTTCTGTCTATAACCTTAAGAAGAACTACTCGTTCAATCTCTCTTATAGTTTCTGTTTCTGGGAACATAGCTTCCTTGTCCTCGTACAGCTTAACCGCCTTTTCCTTAAGTGTATGAATAAGTTCGTTCTTGTTCTTTATGCTTTCCTCATACTTAACCGGCTCTACTGGAATAGTTGGAAGCAACAGCTCATTAATCTCATCATAATTCCACTCATCAGCGTTCTTATCATCACTTACGCAACGGTTAACTACACCTTCAACGAAATCTGTAATCATCTTCATAATAGAAGAACGCATGCTTTCACCATTAAGCACTCTTCTTCTTTCAGCGTACATGATTTCTCTCTGCTCATTCATAACCTGATCATATTCAAGAAGATGGCATCTGATACCATAGTTGTTAGTCTCTATCTTCTTCTGGGCTGTTTCTATTGCATTGCTTAAAAGCTTATGCTCAATCTGATCATTCTCGCCAACTCCAAGCTTATTAAAGGTATTCATAAGAGCTTCCTGTGCAAATAATCTCATCAGATTGTCTTCTAATGATATGTAGAATCTTGATTCACCTGGATCTCCCTGACGTCCTGCACGACCTCTTAACTGATTATCTATACGTCTTGATTCATGCCTTTCTGTACCGATAATCTTAAGGCCACCGGCTGCCCTTGCCTCATCATCAAGCTTAATATCTGTACCACGGCCTGCCATATTAGTTGCAATAGTAACTGCACCATGCTTACCTGCCTCTGCAACTATCTGTGCTTCCAGCTCATGGTACTTGGCATTCAATACATTATGAGGTATGCCTCTTTTCTTAAGCATGTCACTTAACAGCTCTGAGGTATCAATGTTAATTGTACCAACAAGCACCGGCTGTCCCTTCTCGTGGGAGCTTACAACATCCTCAATAACAGCATTGAACTTACCCTTCATGGTCTTGAATACTGCATCATTGTGATCTATTCTTGCAACAGGTCTGTTTGTAGGAACCTCAACAACATCCATGTTGTAGATTCCCCTGAATTCCTTTTCTTCTGTAAGCGCTGTACCTGTCATACCTGCCTTTTTATCAAACTTATTAAAGAAATTCTGGAATGTAATAGTAGCAAGCGTCTTACTTTCTCTCTTAACCTTTACATGCTCCTTTGCTTCAACAGCCTGATGCAGTCCGTCTGAATAACGGCGGCCCGGCATAATACGTCCTGTAAATTCATCTACAATAAGTACTTCATCATCCTTGACAACATAATCCTTATCCCTGAACATAAGATAATGTGCTCTTAAGGCAAGTGTTACGTTATGCTGTATCTCAAGATTCTCTATGTCTGCGTAGTTATCAATATGGAAGAACTGTTCAACCTTATGAACACCCTGCTCAGTAAGATTCACAACCTTATCCTTCTCATTAACAATAAAGTCGCCATCCTCCTCTATCTCTTCCTGCATCATAACCTGCATCTTAGTTCTCTCACCATGATATGTACCTTTTACAAGCTGTCTTGCAAGTACATCACATAATTCATATAACTTGGTAGACTTTCCGCTCTGTCCAGAAATAATAAGAGGTGTTCTCGCCTCATCAATAAGTACAGAGTCAACCTCATCAATAATACAGTAGTGAAGCTCCCTTAATACTAGCTGCTCTTTATATATAGCCATATTATCTCTAAGATAATCAAAACCAAGCTCATTGTTAGTTACATAGGTAATATCACATGCATATGCAGCTCTTCTTTCATCATCCTTCATGTCATGAAGAACAATACCAACAGAAAGTCCTAAAAAGCTGTGAATCTGTCCCATCCACTCAGCATCACGCTTTGCAAGATAGTCATTGACAGTTACAACTAACACACCCTTTTCCTCAAGTGCATTAAGATATGCTGGAAGTGTACAAACAAGAGTCTTACCTTCACCTGTACGCATCTCTGCTATACGTCCCTGATGAAGGATAATACCACCTATAATCTGCACTCTGTAATGTTCCATTCCAAGCACACGCTTGCCCGCTTCCCTTACTGTTGCATATGCCTCTGGAAGTATGTCATCAAGAGTTTCGCCCTTAGCTAATCTCTCCTTGAACTCCTTAGTCTTAGCCCTAAGCTGCTCATCTGTAAGTTTACCGTATTCTTCTCTATAGCTTTCTACTTTATCAGCAATAGGATTAATCCTTTTTAACTCATGCTGACTGTGTGTTCCGAATATTTTCTGAACTATACCCATCACAATATCTCCTTAAAATTAACCAGCTATTATTCTAACGGCAGTCTCTTCTATACTACAGACCTTAATCGGTACTGTAAGCATAATTGGTATTGTTATATACATACTTCTAACTGCCCTTGCAAACAAGCTGAAATTATTTAAATTGTATCACCATTTGTATATTTAAGCAAGCCACAGTTATATGGGCGATAGTAAAAATTTGGTAAACAAAAAGGAACTGCTGCCTTAGCTGTATATCCGATATAGCTAAAACAACAATCCCTTTAAATCACTTTATTAAATTATATTTCAAATATATATACTGATATTAATCAAGCTCTGGTTCAATAAGTCCGTATGTATTGCCCTTTCTCTTATAAACAACATTAACCTCTTCTGTTTCTGAGTTGAAGAATACATAGAAATTATGTCCTAGAAGCTCCATCTGAACACATGCTTCCTCAGGATCCATAGGCTTAACACCGAATCTCTTAGTTCTGATAATCTTAACATCATCAGTTGCTTCATAGTCATTCTCAATGAATTCCTTAGCAAAGGCTGCCTCATTCTGATGCTTATCTATAATCTTGTTCTTATACTTCTTAAGCTGTCTTTCGATAACCTCTTCTACCAGATCAATAGATACATACATATCGCTGCTAACCTGTTCACTTCTAATGATGTTACCCTTTACAGGGATTGTAACCTCTATCTTCTGTCTTTCTTTCTCAACACTCAATGTTACATTCACTTCTGTTTCTGGAGCAAAGAATCTATCCAGCTTACCTAACTTTTCCTCCACCGCTGATCTTAAACCTTCTGTTACATCAATATTTCTTCCTGTAATAATAAAACGCATGATGTCCAACTCCTTCTATCACTTTATTATCGTGTTGCCTGTCTATAAGGATATATAAGGAATATAGCCAACTTACTAACCAAATGTGCCTCACGATTTTTGATAATGTTATTATAACACAATTTTACATTTAGACAAGTATGTTCACACAATTTACTTATATTTTATATAATTATTTTACACTTCACAGGAGGTTAATTATGTCAAGAAAAATTATACATTTTTTTAATATTCCTTTTATTTTCGGATATTTTAACAAAACATGTATTCTGTTTTACTTTCATAATCCACAGCAGCTTTTATACACTTTTATTGTGGATAATGTGGATAACTTGGTGTATAACTAAAAATATGGCTTATATGGGTACCTTTGCCGGTGGATAACTTCTTGATTTCCTGTCAATTATTGTCGAATAACTTTCTAAGGTTCTTACATAAAGCTTTTCATTTGTTAATGATGCACAAGCTGTAAAAAGTCAAGGTTGTTTTATATATTTTTTTGATATAGAATTGGAAACGATGTGAATACGCATCCTGCAGGCTGTTATACCTCCTGCTTAGGCGATGTGGTTTTATGATATAATGAGCGCACAAATGCGCAGAAATGAGGATTGGTATGAATAATAATACAACTATAATTGTCACAGGTGCGTCACGTGGAATAGGCAGGGCTATAGCTATCTATCTTGCCTCACCTGCAACAAACCTTGTTATAAGCTGTTCTAAAAGTGCAAGTGACCTTGATAAAACTTATGCAGAAATAATTGCAAAGGGTTCTGCCTGCACAGCTTATGTAGGTGATATGGGCTGCTATGAAAATGTTGAGGAGATGTTTGATATTGCAATTACCCGTTATGGAAAGGTGGATTTGCTTATTAACAATGCCGGAATAGCTTCTATCGGACTTTTTCAGGATATGACACCTGCTATGTGGAATGATATTATATCTGTCAATCTTAATTCTGTATACAACTGCTGCCACTTTGCTGTCAATAATATGCTGCAGCGTCATCAGGGCAGGATTATCAACATATCTTCTGTATGGGGGGTATATGGTGCAAGCTGCGAGGTAGCATATTCTGCTTCAAAAGGTGCTGTCAATGCTTTTACAAAGGCACTTGCAAAGGAGCTTGCACCAAGTCATATTCAGGTAAATGCAATCGCCTGCGGTGCTATTGATACCGTTATGAATGGACATTTAAGTACAGAGGAATTGGAGGAATTAGCCTCTGAGATCCCAGCCGGCACGCTCGGAAGTCCTGAGGGTGTCGCCAGACTTGTTAAAATGCTGGCTGAGGCAGATGAATATCTTACCGGACAGATTATCCAGTATGATGGCGGATGGATTTAATCCCAACCGTATATAAAAAAACTGCTGTGAATATCCGTAAACCGAATATCCACAGCAGCTATCACGTATTATTTACAAACAGCACCAAATACACCGTTGAACTCATTAAAATATGTTTCCTCAAGCTTCTTTAAAAATACTGATGCATATTTATCCTTATACGAAAGTGATATATAAAGATTACCAACTGCTGAATCTATTATCTGTATCTTTATCAGCAGATTATTATCATTCTTCCAGGCTCCGGACGCTGCACATCTGAAATTATAAACTGGAAATTCAGCTTCTATGTTATAGCCAAAGCCAAACCTTATGCTATGCTCTCCTGTTTTATTAGAATATGTAAGTATGCCATACTTACCTGCCGCTGCGTCAGACCTTTTGCCTGTCTTATCTGAATCCTCAGCCTTATCGTCATCAGAAGCACTATCAAATATATCAACACGGATTTCTTTCATGCCACATTCATTATCATCACACATATATGTAACACCAGCTATATCCGCTTCATAAGAGGAATGTACGTTTGAAGCAAGTGTAAATAAGCTTCTTGTTTCAAGATATTTACTGTATTGCTTCATATCCTCTGCTGATTCTGCTTCAACCTTTTTATCATCATCAAGCTTGTTATATACTTCCTCCCAGAACGCATCGTATATACATTGTACGCCGCCCTGACGTCCCTGGGTATCTGCCGTTGTCACCATATATATATCTTTATCCGGAACATAAAGCGCCAGTTGTCCTGCCATTCCATAAAGAGCATAGCCTCCATGTCTTGTCATCCATATCTGGTAGCCATACCCCTGCATTTCCTCTAATGTACCGCTCTTTCCATATGGATCACTCTGTGCAGAATGTGCTGCTTTTATATAATCTGCCGAAATAAGCTGCTTTCCGTTCCATGCACCATCCTTTGATATAAGATATATAACCTTAAGCATATCTGATGGCAGTGCGCATAAGCCTGAACCTCCCATAGGAATACCATACGGATCATCAATTATATATGCCTCATCAGAAAAACCTATTTCATCAAGAAAGCTCTTTCTTAGATAATCAAGAAGCTTCATTCCTGAAAGTCTTTCTATAAGTGCTCCAAGAACATGTGTTGATGAAGTATCATATGAAAACTGGGTACCTGGTGCGTGAACCGGCTTTGTTGTAAAAAATGAACCAACCCAGTCAGTTACACCTTCCCCCTTATATGTAGTTTTATCATGGCAGGTACGCATAGTAAGCATATCTCTTATTGTGAGCAGGCTCGTATATTCATATGCTCCCTCCTTTGGAAGCTTGTCACTAAAGTAATCAATTATATGATCATCTAACGAGAGCTTTCCCTCTTCACACAACTTTCCTATACCAAGTGATACAAGAGTCTTTGTCATAGAGAACATACGATGTAGTGTTTTCTTATCATATGGAGCATAATAAGCTTCCATGCATATCTTATTTCCTCTCATAACTGTAATGCTATGCATAGGAATATCCTGTTCCTCAAGACGTCTTGCAAAATTCATAAGATTATGATAATCAATATTACATTCTGATGGTGCTGCATATTTAAATAATTCGTTCATATCTCTTCTCCTGTCTGTCATCTGCCAAAACATATCTGTTCTATCCGGGATTAAGGATGGCTTATCTATCCACTATTGTCATCCCGGCTTTATTTCAATATTACACCTCTTAAGCAAACGTAACTACGAAAAAAATATTTTTGTGTATTTAATTACATATTTATTGCATATCATCTCAAGCTATGATTGCAGCAAGTATAGCTTCCACTCTGTTTATATAGCTGTGCTTATTCTTTACGATTCTGTATCCATTAAGAGCAATCTGTTTACGTTCATCCTCGTGCTTCATATAATAATCTGCTTTTTTCTGGCAGTCATACATATCCTCATAATACACAATATCTCTTCCATTCTTAAAATAATCCGGCAGTTCTATCTGAAAATTCGTAAGCAGAAATCCTCCTGCACCAAGTATGTCCCATACACGTAATGGTATGCCTGTACGGATATTACGGATTGTCATATTAAGATTGATGCAGGAATTACTAAACACCTTAGGCATGCCTGTCATATAATCAACTGTTCCCTTAAGCTTAACCCCCTTAAGCCCATCATCTGGCTCATCTGTATATAAGGCTACATCCATACTTTCCGCTAACAGATTAAGAGTCCTCACTCTTTCTATATTAGCAAGCTTGAAGCCAAGAAATGTCGATTCAAATACAAGCCTTATATCGGAAAATGCCCGTTCCTCCTGTCTGAAATCAATAAGCTCTGTCAGCTCCTTTAATATATCAACTGTAAGCAGTTCATCTATAATATTATCACCATATATATTAAGCTGTGCTAACATAGCCGCATCAAAATAGCCCTTCAGATATGCCGGAAACTTATCCTTAATGCCATCATAGGAATTCTTGTGATACATTCCTCCTACAAAGGATATATCTGCATAGTACGCCCTTTTGTCTTCTTTAGTCTGGCAGGCAAGCTGTTTGTCCAGTCTGTCAGTATTTACAGCCAATGGCAGATAATATATTCTTTTTACCCCCATCTGCTTTAATTCATAATAGAAGAACTTATCAAATATAAATATATAATTACAGCTATTAAACACCGACTGATGATATAACGATATAAGAGGACTATCAACTGTCCATGCTATATATTTTCTTCCTAGCTGTTCACATATATCTGAAACGTGTGGAAAATAATTAAGGGAAAATATCATATCATATTCTTTAAATACATCTGCAAGCAGCTTGTTATCGTGCTCCTTAACCCCGGTTATGCTGTTATTTGATAATGGCTTTTCCTCAAACATATCAACTGAATGTCCGAAATATTCAAAAGCAGCTTTTACATCTGCCTGATTAAACACTTTCCACTTATATATAAGAATATTCATATAATCTATATTCTCCCCGCCTTAAGAGGTTGCTGCCTCAAGTACCTGGAAATAATTCTCAAAGGTTTTGGCACAGCATTCATAATCATCGATTATTATACCATCCACCTTAAGTCCAATAAGTGCAAACGCCATTGCCATTCTGTGATCTGAATATGTCTTAACAACGCCAGCCCTTACCTTACCCGGAAGGATTTCGATTCTGTCTCTGCCCTTCTTTATATCTATGCAAAGGCCATTTAACTCATTTGCAATAGCTTCTATACGGTCAGATTCCTGTAATCTGATATGCTCAATATTTCTTATGACCGTAGGTGTCTTTGCAAATGGTGCAAGTGCTGCAAGTGTCATGGTCTGGTCTGAGAAATCATTCATATCAACATCTATTCCATTATATTCACCATTCGCCGGTCCTGTAACGCTTATGCCCTCCTGCTCCTCTGAAACTGTGCAGCCGAGCTGTTTTAATACATCCAGAAACTTCATATCACCCTGCATGGATGTGCTCCTTACATTCCTTACAAGTGCATATCCGCCTGTAAGCGCTGCTGCCGCATAGAAATAGCAGGCTGCCGATACATCCGGTTCTACCTGGTATGTTTCAGCAACATAACTATCGTGTGCCGGTATCTCATATACTGCCCCTTCATGAACAACCTCACAGCCAAACTGTTTCATCATATTAGATGTAATTCTTATATATGAGCCATCTGTCTTTTTGCTTGTTATATTAATCTTCAGACCACTTTCAAGCATCGGTGCAGTCATCATAAGTGCACTTAAGAACTGTGTACTTTCACTTATATCTATTGATACCTCTGCCTTTGGCTTTCTGCCAGCAAACGCTGCACCTGTTACAACAACCGGAAGATGTCCCTCCTTTTCGAGGAACTTAAACTCAGCTCCCATATCTGTAAGTGCCTCAAAGAGTGGAAGCATAGGTCTTTTCTTCATCTGCTCTGATGCTTCAATCGTATATCTTCCATCTGACATACCAAGCATGGCTGTAAGAAATCTTGCAGCCGTTCCTGCACTTCCTACGTTAATAGTACCTTCCTTCTTAGGAAGATTGCCTCCGTGCCCCTCTATAACTACATACTTTTCAACCTCGTTCACCTGTATTATATATCCTAATGATATAAGACTTGTAAGAAAATGTCTTGAATCCTCACTAAACAGTACACCATTGAGCCTGCACTCTCCGTCTGACAATGATGCCATAAGAAGAGCCCTGTTTGTTATACTTTTAGAACCCGGCACTTCCACAACACAATTAATTGGCTTGTTTAACTTTCTTACCCTATACTGTGACATCCTGATATTACCTCTGTTATTCTTCTTAATCTTAATTCCTGCGATATTTCTATCACATTCCTGATTTTACTGTATTACAACACTTATCTGTTATTAAACTGTTAATTTCTTTCTTCCATCTTTGGATAATCTCTATGGTATCCAACATACTTATAAGCCGGACGTATAATCTTACCTGCATTAACAAGCTCCTCAAGACGGTGTGCACACCAGCCTGATATACGTGAAGTTGCAAACATAGGCGTAAACATTTCTTCTGGTATTCCAAGCATTGAATAAACAAAACCACTATAAAAATCGACATTAGCACATACCGGCTTAAACATTTTTCTCTTCTGCATAATAAGCTGTCCAGCCTCTTTTTCTACTGTCTCATAAAGTGCATACTCCTTCTGCATACCCTTTTCATCAGAAAGCTTCTTTGCAAAGTTCTTTAATATAACCTCTCTTGGATCCGAATTAGTATATACAGCATGTCCCATACCATATATAAGTCCTGCATGGTCAAAGGCTTCCCTATCAAGAATCTTATTAAGATATGTACATATTTCCTCTTTATTATTCCAATCCTGGCAATGCTCCTTTATATCTGCAAACATTTCCTGCACCTTAAGATTAGCACCACCGTGCTTAGGTCCCTTCAATGATGCTATAGAGGCTGCCATAGCTGAATATGTATCCGTACCTGAAGAGGTTACTACGTGATTGGTAAAGGTTGAGTTATTACCACCACCATGCTCTGCATGAAGCACAAGACATATATCAAGAACCTGCGCCTCAAGCTCTGTAAACTGTCCATCATCCCTTAACATATAAAGTATATTCTCGGCTGTTGAATAACCCTTCTTAGGATTCTTAATCATAAGTGTTCCATCAAGCTTAAAGTGTCTGTATGACTGATAAGCATATACTGTAAGAAGAGGCATCTTTGCTATAAGCTGGAGTGACTGTCTTAATACATTAGGTATAGATATATCATCAGGATTCTCATCATATGAATAAAGACTTAAAATACTTTTCATAAGTGAGTTCATAAGATTCGTACTTGTCGCCTTCATAATAACATCACGGATAAATGCTCCTGAAAGCTCCTGAAGATCTGTAAGTATTCTCAAAAAGCTTTCTAACTGCTTCTGTGTTGGAAGATTACCGAATAAAAGCAGATAGGTAGCTTCCTCAAAGCGGAATCTGTCTGATGTACAGCCCTTTATTATATCTTCTACATTATAGCCCTGAAAATATAACCTTCCATCTACTGGAATCTTTCTACCATTAACATTCTCATTACCACAGACATCTGATATTTCTGTAAGACCTGTAAGTACACCATTACCATTACTATCTCTAAGTCCTCTTTTAACATCATACTCTATGTATAAATTCTGATCAATAGAGCCAGACCTTTTACATTCTTTAACAAGCTCTTCGAACTCGCTCTTATCAACCGTTGTTAATTCCATCATTTCCTGATTATTCATTGTATTCCTCCGTTTCTGCACTTGTATAACATATATATGCATATTTATGCATAACACATATTGAGCAGCTAATCATTTATACTCATTCATAAATTGGCATATTGACTATTATGCACTTTATTTATATATCTTGTCAATTCACACTTAACACTATATACTGCTATGTCTGTATACAGATTTATGTGTAATATGACTATACCTCAATGGAATTCTACATTAGCATCAACAAACTTATCTCCAAAGAAATCCCTGTATACAATATCTGTAAGCTCATCCAGCTTTGCATCTTCAATTATTGTATCTCCTGCATAAAATATTCTATATTCATTCTCAAAGAAATTGCAGCTTGTATTGCTAAGCGTCATGCCATTCTTTTTATAGAAGCCTATTCTCTTTAACATATAATCCTTAGCCGGTCCCTCATCAGCATAATCAGGATTCTCAACCTCCAGCATAAGAAGCTTCCCATCAGCTTCTGCAAGCTTCTTTAGCTGTCCTAAGAAGCTTGTGCCAAGATGCTTAGACCTCTTATTCTTTACTATAGCAAGGTAATCCAGCAGGTATACGTCCTTATTACGGCACTTGATAAAGTATGCATAGCCTGCCAGTTGTTCTGGCATATCATTATTACCGTCCGCTTCACATTCAAACATTCCATATGCAAAATACTGTCCGTTTTCTCTTTTTTCAAGCATCTGCTTCAATGGCTTTACCTCTGAGGCTGGAAAATCTGTCACTATATGCTCATTGTATACATATGTAATCTCATCCTTATCTAATAATCTTATATTATACTTATTATCATCACTACAACCTAAGTTACTATTATTTATATTTATTGCATTATTATTCATTAATTACTCACTCCACTTCCCTATTCTTAATTCTTACTCATCTTTCTTCATCTGCCTGTTCATCCCTTAGCATAAGCACTGCTGTTGCCAGTTCTATTAAATCTTTAGCACTTCCCTCTTCAAAGCTGTTTTTATTAACAACCAGGCAATTGTGTGCTGCAACAAACAGATATATGTTATCGTTGTCCTCTGCCCACTTTATAACCTCTTCCCACTTAAAGGTATCGCTATCATTCTCTTCGTCAGTAACAACAATATTTTCTGAATCTATTTCATATGTAAATGTAATTCCAACCATCTTAGAATATGTATTATGATATCTGCGCTTATTACTTTTATCCAGCCCTATCATTCCTATATATAGAAATATTGCAGCCGCACAGCCATAAAACGCTACCATAAACCAGTCCGCGTCCTCACTTCCGATTGCCTCAAACACCAGATATCTGACAAAACCCATACCAAACAGTAAGCCAAATGCATTATATATAAGTTTAAAAAGCTTATACTTGTTATTATCAAAATTACCAGCCCTCATAGCTGCCTCAACATATTCCTTCTGGAAAAGTGTTTTATTCTTAATTACCATACATATCTCCATTCCTATGTCTTACAGACTTTATTTATTGTTACTAACCTCTTGCTACAACTACATCTATAGCACTATATCTATAGCACCTGATTCGCTTTGACCGTATCAGACGCATATGTTATTATTATACAATAAAACCTCAATATGCGCAAAGGTACGCGCGGAAATGGAGACAACAAAAGTTGCTCAGAAATGGAGATTAATATGAAAAAACGTACTGCCTGTATAACTGGCGCAAGCTCTGGTATCGGATACGAAATGGCAAAAAAGCTAAGTGCCTTAGGCTATGACATTATTCTTGTATCCCGTAACACAGCAGCCTTAAAAAAGCTTTCAGCTACTCTTCCTACAAGCTGTGAAATATACACCTGTGATCTGTCAGATGGCAGAAAATGTATAAAGCTTGGTAGAATGCTATCTAAAAGAACAGATATACATGTATTCATAAACAATGCCGGCTTCGGAGATATAGGAGATTTCGACAGAACTCACCTGTCTACTGATATATCCATGCTTAATGTGAATGTACGTGCTATGCATATACTCACTAAATATATGCTTCGTTCCTTTAAACGTATGAACCGTGGATACATTATGAATGTTGCTTCAAGTGCCGGACTGCTTCCTGGTGGTCCATATATGGCAACCTACTATGCAACTAAAAGCTATGTAACCAGCCTGACAACTTCTATCAATGGAGAACTTAAGGCCTCTCACAGCAATGTACATATATGCATGCTATGCCCTGGTCCTGTTAATACTAATTTCAACAATACAGCCGGAGTTACATTTGCATTACCTGGCATATCTGCCGAATACTGTGCTTCCTATGCACTTTTACAGATGTTTAAGGGAAAGGTTACTATCGTTCCAACACTTACAATGAAGCTGGCTGTAACTGCCGCCAGCTTTGCTCCACGTCAGTTCAGCGCTGCAATTGCAGCCAGACAACAGATGAAGAAAAGAAAGGATAACCAGCACTAATGAAAGTATATATGGCTCCTATGGAGGGATTAACTGATTATACCTTCCGTAATGCATATGACGAATTCTTTGGTAAGGGAAAGATTGACAAGTATTTTATGCCATTCATATCTCCTAACAAAACCGAAAAGTTTCTTGCTAAGGAAATACGTGATATATCCCGTGAAAATAACCATATTAACTCTATACCACAGGTTATGACTAATAATTCTTCTGACTTTATATGGACTGCACATATGCTTTATGATGAATATGGATACAGGGAGATTAATCTTAACGCAGGCTGCCCCTCTGGTACTGTTGTTTCCAAGAATAAGGGTGCTGGCATGCTCTGCGATACTGATTCCCTGGAACGGATATTGTATGAAATATTATCCGACAGCTATATAATAGATAATGATATAAAGGTATCGGTAAAAACAAGAATTGGTGTTGAAACTGCAGATGAATGGCAGGGCATTCTTGCGGTGTATAATAAGTTCAGACTTGAAGAGCTTATTATACACCCAAGAGTGCGTACTGATTATTACAGAGGCGAAATAAATAACGAAGCCTTTATGACCGCCTTAAGGGAAAGTGTTAACCCTGTCTGCTACAATGGTGATATATTCACACGTAACGACTTTCTTAATATAAAAAATATGTTTAATCCTGACTGTATAATGGCAGGTCGTGGACTTATAGCCGATCCAGGGCTTATTAATCTGCTCACAAGTCCAAATCCTGACACTTATATAAGAGACCTGAAGGCAGACCGAAAGAATATGAAGCTGCTCCATAACCGTGTCTATGAAGAAAGACTTAAGATTATGTCTGGCGATAAACACGCAATACACCGAATGAAGGAAATGTGGTGTTATATGGAATACGCCTTTGCTGACTGCAAAAAGGAAGCAAAGGCAATCAAAAAGGCACAGAATATGAGTGCTTATAAGGATGCCGTCAATGTATTCTTTACTAACTGCCAGCTTGAAGAAAAGCCTTTTATAACATTTTCCAAAAAATTTTAAGCATAAAATTCTAATCGTAGAATTCTAAGCATAGAATTCTGTTAAAGCTGCTATCATATATGTTGTATCCTTTACCCCTGCTGTTTCGTAGGCAGAATGCATGGCAAGCTGTGCAAGTCCGATATCTACCGTATTGATTGACACATGCGAATTGGAAATATTACCCAGCGTTGAACCACCTGCCACATCTGACCGGTTCGCATATGTCTGATATGGAACATCTGCCCTCTTGCATATATTCATAAATACAGCCTGTGAAGCTGCATCTGTTGTATACTTCTGGTTTCCATTAAACTTGATTACAATTCCACTATTCATATATGGACGGTTAGTAGGATCTGCCTTCTCCTGATGGTTAGGATGAAGTGCGTGTGCATTGTCGGCTGATATCATATAGGAGGAGGCTAGTGCCATCATATATTCCTCTCTTGTTTTTCCAGAGGCTATACTTATACGTTCAAGAACATCTGAAAGAAATGTTGAGTCTGCCCCCTGTCTTGTTGTACTTCCAACCTCTTCATTGTTAAATACACAGCACACATTTACTTTATCCTTCACCACGCCTTTAGCTGTGCTGGCATTACTTTTATGGATATGTTCTAAAGCAGTATCACGTTTATTGCAATAAGCCCTCACAAATGCTCTTACTGAGGAATATGCACATTGTATATCATCAAGTCTTGGTGCAGATATAAACTCGTTATTATATCCCCATATAGTTCCTCTTTCTCTGTTATAAAGAAACAGCTCTGTCGCAGCCGTATATTGTGAGGTCTTTTCGTTATTGTCCCATCCATCTGCCTCAAGCTGTGGCTCAAGAATACTGTTTATATATTCATCAAATTTATTCTTTGCATTCTCATCTCCAAACAAAGGCAGCATGTCCTTCTGCGCATTAAGTTCATTGCTCTCATTGATATTTCTGTTCATATGAATTGCAAGATTAGGAATAACTAAAAGATCCCTGTCTGCATTTATCAGATATTCCTTAACGCCTTTATTATCTGCTACTACTGCTCTTCCCGCTATTGATAGTGGACGGTCAAGCCACGTAGACATAATCATTCCGCCATACTTTTCAACATTAAGGCTTACATAATGATTATCTCCTGGTATTTCAGGCTTCTCCTTTAACTTAAAGGAGGGTGAATCACTATGGCTTGCAACTATATTATAACCGTTGTAAATATATTTTCTTTTGTCATCTGTCTCCACCAGATTATCTGATGCATCTTCCTGTGGAATCGTAAATGCAATAATTGATGAATTTCCACGAATAACATAATATCCATGTCCTGCCTCTAAATGCCACCTTTCTTTTTCACTTAATTCTGTCATGTTATTAGCAGAAAGCATTTTCTTTATATTATCTATAACGTGATATGGACTTGGACTTTTACTTATAAAGTCTATAAGCTGTTCTGAATCCCTGTAAAACTCTTTGTCATTAAAGGTATCTGTTACATCTGAATTACTGCTGTTAGCTTTACTATTAACCTCAATCATACTGATTAATCCTCGCTTCTTTATTTATAAAATGTTGCTTTAGAATAATGCTTTACTTTCTCTTTCTTATTCTTCTTGTTATAAAGTAATATGCCCCAACGGCTGCAGCTATTACAGCCACGCTTATAATAATACGTGCAGTATCGCTAAGTCCGCCAAAAAGCACCCTGCTGCCAGAACCCAAGCTGCTGGCTGTTACAGCATTATCAGCCGCTCCTTGTATAAGCTCTCCTGAGGAAATCTGGTTATTATTAGCAGCAGCTATATTTCCTGTACTATTGTCTGACTCATATGGATTATCTACATCATATATTTTTCTTTCATAATTATCAGGCTTTAGTGTCTGCGAATAATCATATACTTCATTACGCACAAAGTTATCAATATTTTCCCTTGAGGTTGTATACACGTTCATTCTTTCTCCCGCAAGTGCTTTGCAGTAGGCTCTTCTATCTGTATTATCCTCAAAAAAAGTAATCCTGCCATTAATTGTATTACCCGCTATATCTGCCACATAGCTTCCTGATACCGGATATAATATGTAAAGTCCGGCAATTCCTCCTGAATGTACATAACCTCTCTCAGATATATAGCCATCTATTGTAACTGTACAATCCTTTACATCTATATATCCATCTGCATATATGCCACCCATAAACTGTTCATCCCTGTCAGCTTCATCAGGATTGCCATCTATACACACCAAGGTTACATCTGCTGTTGCAGCTTCTATCAATCCATTTCCGAATCCAGCAACACCAGCACAGCCCCACATTGCAGCCGTTGAAGTAAGACTTACATACCCTTCCACCTTACAGTTACTTACAACTGTATTATCCATATATCCAACAAGTATAGCTGCCAATATGCTTTTTGTGGATGTCTGGCTGCTTTGCCCTGGTTCAACATATGCGCCTGTAATATTAAGATTTCGTATAACAGCCCCCTTCGTTATTCCAAAAAAGCCTGCAAAATATGTATCATATTCTTTCAGATTACCATCATATGTTTTTGCTGTTATATCTGTTGTTGTACTTATGTTCATGTTATACAGAGTGTAGCCATTGCCATCAAAGGTTCCATTAAAATTCCAAGGCTTCCAGCCGTCAGCCCCGGCCTTTGACATATCTATGTCTGCCATAAGTACATAATAGCCATCTGTGTGCGCTGTTGCTGCTGCCAGTTCATTATAGGTTCTGATTTCAACTGGCTCTGATGCAACTTCCTTATCCACCTTAGCTTCATTATCTATCTTAGCTTCATTATCTATGCTGGTTCTCTCCTGTTCGCCTGCTGCATACACTATGCTTGCAGACATAACCATTTTGTTTAATGATTTCTGCATAATGCCAAGACTTAAAACAAGCATTATTGTCAAGGCTGTAAGTAATATTTTTATAATCACGCTGCCTTGCTTATTCTCCTTTAATCTATTTTTCGTTAATCTATTTCCTGTTAAATCTCTTTTCGTCATTTTCTTTAACTGCTCCTTATTATTCTATTGTTCATCATAATAATATATGTATCAGAGGTTCAAAGCACCTC
>CAKRKK010000028.1 GCA_934358235.1 uncultured Lachnospira sp. | reverse complement strand
TAATCCCACGATATGCGAATATTGGGAAGAATTGTGGGAGTGCGTAGCACGGAACAATTCGTAGGTATCAAAGTCGGGGGCTTTTGACCCCGACATCACTATATAATTATATTTCTAGAAATCTACTTCTGTATCATAGTAGCAGCACTTAAGAAGCTTCTCCATCTCTTCCTGACTTGGCTGACGTGGATTAGAACCTGTACATGCATCCTTTATAGCATTAGCTGCAACGTCTGATAACTTAGCGAGGAATTCATCTTCTGGAACAATTCCCTGTTCTGCTGGGAGACCACCCTCACCATAGTTCTTAATGCACTGTGGAATGTTAAGCTCGTCATTCATCTTACGGAGCATAGCGATTAAGTTATCAATCTTGGCTTCTGTTGTAGCTCCACCTAAGCCTAAGAAATCTGCTATGTATGCATAACGCTTAGCTGCTGTTTCATCCTTAGAGTTAAACTTAATAACCTTAGGAAGATACATAGCATTAGCTGCACCATGAATAATATGTCCACCTTCAAATGCTGCACCTGTCTTATGTGCCATAGAATGAACAATACCAAGTAATGCGTTAGAGAATGCCATACCTGCAAGACATTGTGCATTGTGCATTGCATCTCTCTTCTCCATATCTTCGTTATATGAACCAACAAGATCATCTTTAATCATCTTCATAGCATGAAGTGCAAGTGCATCTGTATAATCACAGTTAGCTGTTGATACATATGCTTCAATAGCATGTGTCATAGCATCCATACCTGTATGTGCTACCAGCTTCTTAGGCATAGTTTCTGCAAGCTCTGGATCTACAATAGCTACATCTGGTGTAATCTCAAAGTCTGCTAAAGGATATTTAATACCTTTCTCATAATCTGTTATAACTGAGAATGCTGTAACCTCTGTAGCTGTACCTGATGTAGATGAAACAGCACAGAAATGAGCTTTAGTACGAAGCTTTGGTAAACCGAATACCTTACACATATCTTCAAATGTTGTTTCTGGATATTCGTACTTAATCCACATAGCCTTTGCTGCATCGATAGGAGAACCACCACCAATAGCTACTATCCAGTCTGGCTGATATTCTTCCATAACCTTAGCACCCTTCATAACTGTATCAACTGAAGGATCTGATTCGATACCCTCGAATAACTTAACTTCCATTCCTGCTTCCTTAAGATAATCCTCAGCTCTCTGAAGGAATCCGAAACGCTTCATAGAACCACCACCCACACAGATGATAGCCTTCTTTCCTTTAAGAGTCTTAAGTGCTTCAAGAGCTCCTTTACCATGATATAAATCTCTTGGTAATGTAAAACGTACCATAATCCTGTACCTCCTAATTAAAAATATAATAATAAGTGATTAATTATGGATTACTGTTATAATCCACCGGTTGCACCCCACAATGCAATCATTCATTTGTTTAATTAGATTGTTAATACTCTAACAATCTTTATATCAATAGTATATACCCCTTTTTTTGTTATTTCAAGTAATTATATGTTAATTTATTGTATTTTATTTGTTTATTTTAACCTTTTTATATGGATACACTTTACATTTTTCTTATTACAAATTTTTTATCTGACTTTTATTTTAATTAATGTGTTATTTTGTGTATTAATTTTTGTACCTTACTTCTTTTCAATCCTTCGCGATAATCTCATATTCAACTGCATCATACTCTGTTGTGTCTGAATAGTCCCACCATTCTTCTTCATATCCTACAAATCCACCTTCTGCCATAGCCTCTTGAAGAATCAGAACATTTTCAACGGCCTCAACATTTTCTATGTCATTATAGTTTCTGTCTGCCTTCTTAGAAAAGTCATCAAAGTCCGTTGGCATAGGTATCTGCTCTCCATCACTTTTTACAAGTGTAATATCAACTGTATTTCCCAGATTATGGGACTGCATTCCATACTTGGGATTAGCTACATATCTTGCATCCGGATATACCTCCCACAACCTTTTCTGTGCTGAAAATGGTCTGTATGCGTCCCATATTTTTAAACTATATCCTTTAGCCATAAGTTCTTTTTGAACCTCAGCAAGTTTTTTTACAGTTCCATATCTTAAATATGCATCGTCAAATTCATATATTACATTCTTAGTAAAATTATTTTCTGTTGCATACCTTAATTCTACATATATATCTGGTATGTAATCCTTTACTTTAACATATTCATCATCCTCTGGAACAACCATGGTTACTGATGTTTGATTCTCATTGTCTATGATATTCTCTTCTTTACTATTTACATTTTCATCCCTGCTGTCATCCACATTAGTGTTCATCATATCATTTCTGCCGTCACCCACACTACTGCTTACCTCCAAATTATCCACATTACTGTTGCAGGCCGGCATAAAACACATTACAACAATAACCAGTAATGTTGCATAAACTTTCCTAATCTTCATTATTAACCTCTTCACAACTTCTATTTATTTACTATTTATTTACAGAATACATTGTACTATAATATTTTTTAAATACCAACTATCTTTATATCTAATACATTAATGAGTTACAATATCCTCTTTATATAACCCGCATCATAAATGTGATTTCCATAATTAACTGATGGTATTAAAATATTACAAAGGAGATTCTCCATGCACCTAGTAAACGTAATTATTAAACACAGCAAACTTATAATTCCTATCATCATTACTGCATTAATCCCTGTAACATCTGGTTGTCATTCAACCGACGTTACCAACAGTTCTTCTATTTATGATATTTCTGACTATATTACATCACAGGAAACTGTCGAAGACTCTATTGACACTCCATCAGCCCATATAGAAGAAGTTTCTTCCGAAACCGATAATAACCCTGTTACCCCCAATGCTGACAACTCTGATTCTGATAATAATTATTATATATCTGATACTGTTAGTACTGGCGCTGATGACAGTCCTAACTCATCTAATGCAGATAATTCTAATAATAGCCATAGCTCACCTGACGCAGATGATTCTGATATTAGCCATAGCTCACCTGACGCAGATGATTCTGATATTAGCCATAGCTCACCTGACGCAGATGATTCTGATATTAGCCATAGTTCAACTGACGCAGATGATTCTGATATTAGCCATAGCTCACCTGACGCAGATGATTCTGATATTAGCCATAGTTCAACTAATGCAGATGATTCTGATATTAATGATGAACACTCAAATGACAATTCAAATAGCTCCAATAAGGTTAATTCTGAGCATGAAAGCAGCAATCCCAATTCCTGGCTTAACAATCTTTCTGCATCAGCAAACCATAATCAGTTAATAATAGTATCTGCCAATGGTTCCAGAGCAGATGTATCTATGTATGTCAAAACCAGTTCTTCTAGCTGGGAAACTATTGTTTCTGCAAACGGTTTTGTTGGTATGGAAGGCGTAGGTACTGCAAGCGAATACTCTTCACGCACCCCTGCCGGAATATTCAGTTTAAGTCTCGCCTTTGGCGTTAACAGTAATCCTGGTACCTCACTCCCCTACACTCACGTAGATTCTTCACATTATTGGGTTGATGATCCTGATTCCACTTACTATAATCAATTTGTTTCAACTAACTATATATCACCAGACTGGTCAAGTGCAGAGCATATTGTTGATTATCCTGGGCCTTACGCATATGCAATAGCTATTGATTATAATACCTCTTGTGTGAAAGGTGCCGGTAGTGCTATATTCCTGCATTGCTCTAATGGAAGTGCCACCTATGGCTGTGTTTCTGTACCAACGCAGACTATGATTACAATACTTAATAATATAAATCCAGGCTGTGCTATTATCATCGATAACGAATGGAACATAACTAATTACTAAATGTTAATTATTCATTGTAAATTAACATTATAAAAAGCCCTGATTCTAATTGATAAATGCCATATTACATTGCACATTATATCAATTAAACCAGAGCTTTTTCTTTATCTGTTATTTACTATTATTCCTTTATTATTTATAGAGCTTATCCAACAACTTCCTTTACAGTCTTAACAACATTATCAACTGTGAAGCCAAAGTGCTCGAATAATGTAGCTGCTGGACCAGAAGCACCAAAGCCCTCCATAGCAATAACCCTGCCATCAAGTCCTACATACTTATACCAGCCAAAGTCTGAAAGTGCTTCAACTGCAACTCTCTTCCTTACAGCATCAGGAAGCACGCTTTCCTTATATTCTGCTGACTGCTTATCGAACAGCTCCATGCTTGGCATACTTACAACTCTTACATCTATGCCATCCTTCTTAAGTTCTTCCTTAGCATTTACTGCAAGGCTTACTTCTGAACCGCTTGCAATTATAATTGCATCTGGAACTTCCTTCTGTGAGTCAGCTATAACATAGCCACCCTTAAGTGCATCCTTAGATGAACCCTCCATCTGTGGGAGATTCTGTCTTGTAAGTACAAGTCCTGTTGGTCCGCACTCGTTCTCAACTGCATACATCCATGCTGCTGCTGTTTCTGTTCTGTCGCAAGGTCTGAATACTGTGAAGCCTGGAAGTGAACGGAATGCTGCAAGCTGCTCAACAGGTTCGTGTGTTGGTCCATCCTCACCTACACCTATACTGTCGTGAGTGAATACATATGTTAATGGAAGCTGCATAAGTGCTGTAAGTCTTGCCATTGGCTTAACATAATCACTAAACACAAAGAAGGTTGCAACGAAAGCCTTAAGTCCACCGTGAAGCATAAGTCCGTTTCCTATTGCTGCCATAGCCTGCTCTCTTACACCAAAGTGAAGATTGCTTCCTGCATAATTATCCTTAGAAAAATCTCCTGCATCCTTCATATTAGTCTTGTTAGATGGTGCAAGATCTGCTGAACCACCTATAAGATTAGGCATAGCCTTCTTTATCATATTAAGGATAGCTCCACTTGTATTTCTTGTGGCTTCAGCTTTATCTCCCTTTGCCCAATATTCATCAGAATTGAATAAATCAGACATATCATATCCATCAAAGTAGTTATCCCATAATTCTTTCATTTCTGGATATTTCTCTACATAAGAAGCGAAAAGTTCATTCCACTTATCCTCTGCCTTTGCCATATTAGCTGAAAGCTCTTTATAATGATCATATACTTCCTGTGGAACCTCGAAGTCACCCTTGCATGGCCAGCCGATATTTTCCTTAAGTGCGGCAACATTATCAACACCAAGTGGCTCACCGTGTGCACTGGCCTTACCCTGCTTAGCAGGACAGCCATATCCGATAAGAGTATTAACCTTGATAAGTGATGGTCTTGTCTTATCAGCCTTAGCTTCCTCAATAGCCTTTCCTATTGCCTCAAGATCATTTCCATCTTCTACCTCTATTGTCTGGAAGCCAAATGCTTTGAATCTTGTTACTACATCCTCTGTAAATGCAATATCTGTACTTCCTTCAATAGATATATTGTTAGAATCATAAAATACAATGAGCTTAGAAAGACCTAATGTACCTGCAAGTGAGAAACACTCAGAAGATATTCCCTCCATCATACATCCGTCGCCGCCTAAAACATATGTATAGTGGTCAACTACAGGATATCCTTCCTTGTTAAATACAGATGCAAGATGTGCTTCTGCCATAGCCATACCAACTGCCATAGCCATACCCTGTCCAAGTGGACCTGTTGTAGCTTCAACACCAACAGTATGTCCATACTCTGGATGTCCTGGTGTAAGTGAGCCAAACTGTCTGAAATTCTTCACCTCATCAAGTGAGAGATTACCTATTCCGAAAAGATGGAATAAAGAATATAAAAGCATAGAGCCGTGTCCACCTGAAAGCACGAATCTGTCTCTGTTAACCCAATCTGGATTCTGTGGATTATAATTCATATGCTTTGAGAATAATTCATAAGCAATAGGTGCTGTTCCAAGTGGTAAACCCGGATGTCCTGAATTAGCCTTCTGGATTGCATCAGCAGATAATACTCTGATTGCATTTACTGATAATTCATCAATACTTATATTGTTCATTGTTCCTCCATTTCTGTCTGCTTCACCTGCCGCATAGCTTTATATGCTTCATAGGTGCTATGCCTTAAAAGTCAGACATTATATTATACTTTTCTTTATTTGCTTTATTATCTTTGTTTTCTTTGTATCTGCTTATTCATCAATCTTTAAAGTCAGCCTCTGTAAGGAATATTACATCTCCATTATCACTGCGCTTTTTCTTAAGACCACCAAAGAATCTTCTCGATGCTCTCTTTTCTGAATTAGCAATAGCCTTGTTGATAACTTCTTTTATATCATCAAGCTTAATATTATCATTCATATTATGAAGCTTATCTATCTTTAAGTAAAGCTCAAGAAGTGCATCATCATCAACCTCATACTGTCTCTTTCTTGCAAATCTCTTAGCCATCTCAACAAGCTCATTAACATTATACTGCTTAAGAGTTATCTTATGGTTAAATACCTTGCCCATCTCTGGGTTAAAGTTAAGAAGTACATTCATCTCGGCATCAGAATCCTCGAATATAACAATCATTCTGTCTGTATCTTCATTCATGCACGAAAGTATTTCATTGATTCTCTTAGGCTGTATAGTTCCTGCGCCTTCAACAATAAGTGCAGTTCCCTTAAGCTTACCCATAGCCTTTGCAATTCCTCTCTGGTTAATGCTCTCACCAGAGGTCTTGGCTATCTTCTTAGGTCTGTCAGGATAAATATAATTAATAGCTCTTATTATTGTCCTTGCAAGATCTGTCTTATCTGAGCTTGAATTACCAGATATAAGAATATTACCTCTCACAGATGTACTCATATCCATCTCAGCATCCAGCGATTCAAACAGTTCTACAAGCTGTGCTTCAAGACCAGGCATTTCTCTATACTTTCTGAATATCTTTGCCAGCTCTCCTGAAAGCTTCTTCTCTGTCTGTGTCTGCTCTGACTCTCTCTGTGCTGCTGGTCCGTCCTCGTGTACTACCTCTGAGGCTGCAAGCTCCTGCCTGCTTAATACAGCATCTACAACTGCCTTATCCGGCTGCACCTCTTCTTTAAGTTCCTCAGACTTTTCATATGTCTTAAGCACCTCATCTGTTACTGGTGTAAAATGTGCTGTATTAAGAGAGATTTCTTCCTGCTCTATATTTCCTGTTTCTGCCCCATCTGTTACTAAGGCTTCTGTTGGCAGCTTGGCAGATACTTCTGGCTGCACTTCTGCGGTTGCCTCCGGCTGTGCTTTAGCGGCTGCTTCCGGCTGCACTTCTGCGGCTGCCTCCGGCTGTACTTTAGCGGCTGCTTCTGGCTGTACTTCTGTGGTTACTTCCGGCTGTACTTTAGCGGCTGCTTCTGGCTGTATTTCTTTACTTTCAAGCTCAGCCTTCTTAAGCTCCTTTGCCGTATTCTGTTCCAGTATAAATGCTGCCTTTCCTGTACGCATCGCAAGGTCGCGCTTTACTGACTCCAAGGAAACCTCTGCCTCTGCTGCTCTTTTAGCTTCAGCTTCGTTAAATTCCATTCCCTGTCTTAATGCTTCTTCCTTCTTCTGTGCTATTATGCGCTCATAGGCTGCACTCTTTTCATTTCTTTCATCCAGCATACGCTCCAGTTCTGCCTTTGAGAACTCTCTTGTATCCTGTTTTCCATACTTTTCTTCACGAACAGCTTCCATCCAGTCTGCAATACTTAACTGGCCTTCTATCTGTTCATCATCTGCGTCAGCAGTATCAGCCACTTCGCCTGATTCTTCTGCATAGGCAGTCTTTTCTGTAACCGTCTGCTGTATAACAGCTTCCTTCTCTTCTTTATCTCCGCCGCTTTCTTTTCTTTCAAACGGTGGTCTGAAGGTTTCTTCCTGCTCATTAACAAACAGGTTCTTTACATTCTCGGCAAGCTCCTCCTGAAGATTATGGGTATCATAGACGCTGTAATTAGGCACCTTGACCTCTATATCCATAGCCTCTGCCTTTTCATCTATACGCTTCTGTGCTGCCTTTCTTGCTTCTTCATCATCTTCCCTGCTTATCTTTTCACAGCTATTCTCTATCTTTTTCTTTGCATTTTCTATAAGCTCTTTTAGTGATAATGAAGCCTGATTTACTGTTTCAGAGAAATCAGGCGCTTCCTTCTTAGTTTCCTGATTTATTTGCTGATTTGCTTCTTGTTTTTCTTCTTGCTGATTGGCTTCTTGTTTTATTACCTGATTGGCTTCCTGCTGTCTTTCAATAGCCTTTACAATAGACTCTTTTAATGCACTATTCTGATTATTCTGAACAAGCTCTATGGAAATATCACTTTCAGGCTCTCTATCCTTATTATCAGCAGGTGTCTCCTGCTGTGTGGCATTAACCTTATTGTAATCTGAGGCTGTTTCCTGTTCTTTATCATCCTCAGCCAGAATATCGCCTACTTCATCCTTCTTAAGGCGTGCAAGCTCCTTCTGCTCCATAAACATTCTTTCTTTATTGGCTTCTTCATCAGACTTTCTTGCATTCATTTCTACAAGTATTCTCTTCTGTGTATTAGAAAGATTAACACCTATCTTTTCCTTAAGCTTTACAGCCATCTCTACATATATGCCATCCTGAAACCATAACACAAGATTATCACAGGTTTTTATGCAATCCTCCCTGCGTCCTGTCTTGTAATACAGATTAGCCAGCTCATACATATACTTTTCATCTATTTCTGATTCCTTATATTCTTCAAGAATCTCTACAAGCTCAGAAGCTGGTGCTCCCTGGGCTCTCCTTAAGTCATAGTAAAGAATATATCTGTTGACATCATGTGCCGACATTCTGGCATACTCATTATATAACTCCTCTGCGTTCTCGAAATCCTCTACCTTAATAAAGAACTCTGTAAGCTTGTATATAAGCTTTCTTCCACCAAGATTACGATTGTAGGCAAGAATAGCCATATCTCTTGCTTCCTCATAATCTCCTGCCGCCTCCTGGACATTAATAATTGTTGCCAGAGTTGACCAGTCCTTTACCTTATTCCAGTTCATTTCCTTTGCAATAGCTGCTGCCTGCTGATATTCCTTCTTGGCTGCAAGCTTCTTAATCTGTTCCAGCTTTATATTAAACTCATATTTATCCACGTTAAAGACCTCCGTCGTGTCAATGAATCGACTTTCATGTATATGCGTTTGTTATGCTTATCCATCCACATATCTAAACACTCCGTATAATTTTATCACAGCAAAGTATTGTTGTAAACTGCTATATAAAGTCAAACCTTGCCTGTTCGTAATCCATACGTGTATATTCCAGCTCCTGCTCCTTAACATTACTATAATAGTCTACCACAACTGTCTGCTGCCTGTTTTCAGACATCTGCTGTCCTAGTATATAATTCACATCAAAACGTGCCGTTATTGCAGGTGTTGCACCTCTTGCCGGAACTATAAGCTGTACGTGGTTAACTGAAAGCAGTCTGAATATCGGTTCCCATATATATATATCCTTTGCCGCACCAAAAGGATTATCTATGAATATAGTATTACCAATAATACCACCATCTGATACAGTATTTATATTAGATATATAATTAATTATTGCTATAAGAAACTGTATGTATATACCCTGCGACTGGCCTGTTGAGCCGACAGCCTCCTCATATCTTAGATATCTGCTCTGGTCTTTGATTCTTTCTCTCTTATAAAGATTAATTCTTATGGCATTCATATCTGTAACTATAACAGAGAACAGCCTTTTCCACGTAAGTCTGTTCCTTATATATCTGAATCGTTCCTCCTGATTGCTAAAGCTTTCTGCCGCTTCTATAGTTTCGTCTATATATTCAGACATTCTCTCTTTATATTCAGCTTCCTTCACATATGGTATCATAAGACTTATAATTGATATATCCTCATTATCCATCCTTATATGTGAAAGCTTTGGCAGACGTTCAAGCTCCGTTCTTATATTGCTGCAGGTCTGTATACAACGGTTCTCAAAGTTGTCCTTGATTCTTTCCATATCTTCAATGCCCTTATGTATTCTTGTCTTTTCAAGCTCAATAAAGCTTCCGGTTTCATCAAGCGACTCCACAAGCCGGTTTGTCTGTTTTGTATCCTTAGGCATATTAACTGACATGCCTATCTGATTCGCAAGCTCTTCTCCATTATTCAGCTTAAGTGCATCCATAAGCTTCATCTTGTATTTTACGAATTCATCAGCCTTTTTATATTCAAGCTTAAGTATAGCCGAATACTCTTTAGCTGTCTGTTCATATTCATCTGCCAGGCTGGAATAATCATAATGCTTCATGTCTGATTTTTTCAATATCAGTTCGTCTGGTATATCTAACCCGGCATTAGACATTATTCTTTCAATATCCTTCCTGCACACATCAATATCCTTAAGCTCTTTTTCCAGTTTCTTTTTGCTTTCAGCCTCTTTTCTTATGTTCTTCTCAAGCTCCTGTACTATAAGAGTATTACTCTTTATATAAGCCTGCGGATTATCACATTCGAATTCTTCATAAGCTCCATATCTTTCTTCTATCTGCGATACTGCGTAGGTTATACTGCCCTCAAGTCTGTTAAGCATAGCCTCCTGCATTCCAAGCTCTCTGTCTGCTTCACTATAAGCCCTCTGCAGCTTAGACAGCTCATCTGATAGCTGTCGCAGCTTATCGGCACTGCTTACTGCAATATTACCAGCTTCGTATAACTGCTTAAGCTTATCAAGACTATTTCCTCTATATTCTATTGAATCAGCACATTTTTTCATAGATAATTCCAAATGTGTCTTAAGAGTCTCTTTATCTGACATATCCGCATTCTTATTCATCAGAATATCTTTAAGTCCTGTAAAACGTCCTATAAGCTCTCTTATATCCTCATCGCTATATTCTCCTGTCTGGGCAGGCTCTGTCTGTGCCAGCTCCTCTGGTTCTGCCTCGTAGAATTCAAGAAAATTATTCTCCCAGTTATTAACCAGCTCTGCATACTTTTTATCAGCCGCAGCCTTACGTTCATCAGCCTTAATATATTCTTCCCTCTGTCCATCAAGCTGTGCAGCACATTCAAGTACCCTGCGCTCTGCCTCTGATATTCTGTCATTATAAACTGTCAACTGCCCACGATATTCCGTTAATTCCAGATATGCATCTGCCACCTTCTTAAGCTCTGTGGCACGTTTATTAAGCTCTTCAAGCTTTCCTTCATATTCCTTAAGCATATCCGCAGCCGCTTCTTTCTTACTGCCATACTCTTGTGTAGCTGTATGTGCCTTCGTATACTCCTCTGCCAGATTATCAAGTTCCTGCCTTACCTCATCAGCCGGTGCCTTCTGTGCATTATCCAATATAGTCTCATATCTTACAACGAATATATAATCCTCCCATATTGTCTGCTTTCTGCTCTCTAATCTATGCATATCGGTGCTTATGTTGTCTAACTCCTCAGAAGCAGCTCTTAGCTCAGCCTCTCTTTTTTGTGCATCTCTTATAAAGTCCATAGCTTTAAATGCAAATACAAGCCCGTCTTTATTGACTATACCCTGTCTGTCATTTATTGCCTGCTCGCTTATAACCGGGTATATGCAACTGCCTCTTCCGATACTTGTTAGAGCTTCGTTGTTCTTAACTCTGCTAAAATCATTCTTTATTATAAATGCATATTCAACAAATGGTATTTGCTTTAATACTTCTTTTCTCTCTGCCTCATCAAGCTGCAAACACCATTCATGTCCTTCCACAACATCTTCCCCGTACAGACTATTCAGATATTTTCTGAATATATCTCTGTCTGGATTGTCAAAGTCATAATCACCGGACTTTACTGCACTAATATATTTTTCCAGTTTCCTGTGTTCCTTTGACCTATCGTTATATTCTGCCTCAAGCTTTGTATATGCTGCCAATATAACCTTACCAAGCCCATCCTGATACTTTACTCCATAAACTCTCTCTATATCAGAAAGCTTCTTTTCCTCAGCTTCTAGATGCTGCTTCTGTTTTTCATAGCTTAACAGCTCATCTTCAAGCATACTCCTTCTTGCTTTTAACAGGCTTTCCTGTTCCTGTGATTTATATAAATGCTCTGTTTCTTTATCGAGTTCATTTTTAATATTAACAATGTCACCCTTCATATCAGCTATATGTCCATCACATTCCTCAAGCTCTGTCTGTGCTGTATCAGCAACAAGAATACCATACTGCCTGCATAGCTCCTGCTGTCCTGCTTCCTTTTCTGCTATCTTTTCCTGTAGATTATCCCTAAGGCTAAGAAGTACTGCACAGTCCTTTTCTGCAGACTTATGATTATCCTTAGCAGCCTCCAGCATATCATATGCCAGCTTTTCACTTTTAGCTGCTTCCTGTGCCTGTTCTTCCCATTCACCAGAATGCTTAAGATAATATACACCATATTCCCTTGCAAGCTTAGCAAGCTCTGCTGTTATATCCTCATCCTCTCTCATTCTGTTGTTAAGTGCTGTATTTACCTTTAGTAATTCCTTCCCGTATTCAATATAATCACAGTAATCATTGGCAGACTCCATAAGCCTGAGTCTTTTTTTAACTGTATCAATATGCTCTTCCTTCTGTGCTAGCTGCTGCGTTGACTTTTTTACTAAAGACTGTATATCTGACTGTGACATTTTTTCTGAAAGCACCTTTGCAACCGCTATATTTTTCTTCTTATTCTCCAGCTCCTGTACTTTCTGGCTGTTATTCTTTTCGTATGCCTCAAGCTCCTCCTGCTTAGCCCCAGCCATGCTGGTAGCTGCCGCAAGCATGTCATACAAAGTTTCCTCCGTCTTTAGCTTACCAACATAGAAATCCTTATATGAAATTACATACTCTCTGAATTGTGTCAATGCCGCTCTCTGATTATCATAATTGTTTATCTGGCTGTTCTTTTGTGACAGCTCTATAAGCTTATCCTTTATATCTAAAAGCGTCTTTGCCATCATGGAATCATCATTATCAACTGCCAGTCTGTTGTTATAGGACTTCTGTATAATCTCCTCTATAAGAAGCTCCTCTACAACCTTACGGCTTGTTCTGTAATTCGTTTCAAAGTATGTTCTTACGTGTCCCTCTGTTTTGTTAATACCACGTACTATTTCCCACGCGCTCTCATATATTCCATAGTGCGATATAAAGCTCTGGTAATCTCCCTTTCTATCGAAGATATGAACCTCTATTCCTTTATCCTCTCTGACAGCTTCCCTTAAATATGCCTTAAGTCCGTTATAGGTAACTCTCTCCCCATCATTCACAAGTGGCAGGTTCTTTATATCATTAGGTCCAAACTGTCTGTAAAATATACAATAATTAAAGTACTCTATGCTTGCATTTCCTGAGGCCGTTATTTCACCATCATCTGTACTTCCTGCCTTTCTTGCACAGAAACCTGTTGTCATATATCTGTAACCATCTCTTTGAAAATGTGCATCCAGCTTCCATTCAACGAGCGAATGTATACAGGTATTATCACTTCCTTTTCTGAAAAGCTTCTCTATTGGCTGCTTCTCATCAAGTGTACAATTCGGTATCATATTCTGCATAAGCAGAAGCATAAGAAGGCTTTTTCCACCACCATTAGCAAGATCATATATCGTGTTGCGGCAATTAAAACGCATCATGAAATCATCATAAAACTGTGTGCCAAAGTTATATTTTACATTATTGACTCTTACTCTGTTAATCTGTGGCATAGTATTCCTCATTTCTGCGCACATTTTTAACAACTGACGGATTCGTACCAAGTGCGCACAGACACTAATCCCATATTAATGATTATTCTTCGTTTTGCATAAGCTCTGCCATACGTCCCTTATACTCATCAAAATAATTCTCTATCAGAGCCTTAAACCTGTCAGTTGGATAGAAACGGTTCTGTGCCTCCATAAGCAGCTCCTGTGATACACAGAAATTAAGTGCTATTTTTACAAAGCCTGTCTTAGAATTCTTAGCTGCCCTTACATCCGCAGCATCCTCAACTGTTATCATAGGCAGCGCATCCCAGGTCATTGCTATCTGCTTAAAGCTGTTCTCCTCTACATCATCAACAATCATGCCAAGTTTCTTATCTATTATTGTTGCAACAGAACGCTCCACATTATGTACTATATCCTCAACTCTTACGAATTGTGCATAGGTTGTACTTGCTGAATCTGTATAGAACTCTGTTATTATGTTATATATTATAAAGTACACAAGATACAGCTCCCTGTTAACTCTGAGTCCTAAACGGTTTCTTAGCTCCTCATTAGTATAGCCAAATACCTTATTATTATCTCCTGCACTTACATATAATCCATTATTATATTCATATATGTTAAGATTAAACTTTTTTAATGCAGCCTGAACAATATCATACACCTCTGCATTAGTGTTATACTCCTGATAAAGCTGGCTGTTAGCATTACCCTCGCTCACCTGTTCGCCCATTATAAGCCTTGAAACAATATCAAGTGCCCTATCCATATTTCTATTTTCCATGCTATCCTCTTTTCTATGTATCAAAGCATTTTACAAATGCTATATTGGCAACGCAGCTTACTTCCTCTGTATCATCCTTCTTAATATCTGCTTCCTTAATACCTTCTTCCTTGATACCTTCTTCTGGCTGCTCTTTCTTACTCTGTTCTTTCTTGCTCTGTTCTTTCTTGCTCTGCTTTTCCTCCTGCGGTCTATAAACGCCATCGCTATGCTTGATAATTCTGAAATGTCTAGCCTCCCTGTCCCTGAAGTTATCCTTTAATATATCATCAAGAAAGGTTTCGCTATGCATATTATCACCGCCAATCACATATTCCTCTCTCTGGCACAGATTTACAAAAAATGCATAGTAGTCTGCATTCTTAAGTATAGCAGCTCCATATGCCCTTCTCATGTATTCGCCAAACTTGTCCAGCGTAAGCATGTCCGATTTTTTCAAACACACCTTATCAATACATAGCAGCAGATTATTCATTATAAAGGTATAATTATGCCTTATTCTATCATCTACTTTTTCGTCCTCATATACGATTTCTTCAGGCTCTGCTTCATTGACATATTCCTTTTTTTCGTATTTCTCAGGTTTGACCATAAGTGCTTCATCTATTGACCTAAGATCTGGTATTTTTCTTAGCTTTAACTTAAACAACGGATCTATCAAATACTTAAGTGCTTCTGCATTATCCTTTTTAATCATATCTGATAACGCTGTTGCAAAATCCATATGTGGACGTAGTCTTGACAGCTTTGCCCGCCTTACAGCCTCATCTGTTGTATTCTGTAGCTGTGTGCAATCCTGCAGCAGCTCCGCGTGCCTGCTCATGGCAAGCTTTAGCTGGTCCTCCAGATAACGTATATCCTTTAAGGTTCTGTAATACCCTTCCGTTCCGGCAGACATTCCGCTGGCTCTTGATATTGCCTTATCTATAAGCTCCTTATTCTTCTTAAAAAGCTTTTCTTCATCCTTAAACCACTTCATCCCTGTATCGACAAAGTCCTCATACGCCTCTATACCTGCACATACATCCTGTGCAAGCACTTCCATGACCTGTGCTTTTCTTTGCTTAAGTCTCCACACTTCCTCATTAATTCGTTCAACAACTTCAACTCCACCCTTAAAATTGTTGGATTTAATCATTTTTTCCAGAAGAAGCTGTGAAACACTTATTCTGCTCTCATCCTTTATTTCCTTAGTGTCAAGATAGAATTCAACTGCATCTGCGCTTATGGAATACCATACTGTATTATCACGTATATTACTTTCTATAAGCTTCATTCTTGATACTCTTTTCTTATGCTCCACCGGATCATAATACTTGAATTCGAAGGGCCTGCCTTCGTTCCTTATCTTGTCAAACACATAATCCGCAGCCTCCCTTAAGTCTTCCAAAGAAAGCTTAAGATTAAAATCCCTTGCTGTTAGCTGCTTGAAGAAATCAAGATATTCTTTATATGTAACGTCTTTTTCCTTAAAGTTATTCTCTTCAATAAAAAAACGCAGAACTGCCATAAGAATATATCCCATATCAAGTGTACTATACTTTCCATCCTTATATTGGTCAAAGGATGAATCCATAAGCTTGAAAAATGGATAATATTTCTTTAGATTAAGCATTCTTTCTCTGTGGTCTGTGATTATTTCCCCTATCATATTATCTGCCATAATAATCCTCATTTCCGGACACATTTCCTGTGCATACATTATTTAATCTACATTATTTAATCTAAAGAAACTGATTAATTCTTATATCAGCTCTGCTGCTATTATCTTGTTTATTATATTATCTTTTATAATATCTTTTACATTATCTTTTACATTATTTTTTATTGTCTTATATGCTATGCTGTTAACCTGCTAGTAATTATACCACTAATTGCAGTATGCTACAAATGCTATAATTCCGTGCGGCCATCCAATGCCCGAAGCAGTGTCACCTCATCTATGTACTCAAGATCACCGCCCACAGGCACTCCGCTGGCAATTCTCGTAACCTTTATTCCTGCCTGCTTTATCATTTTACTTATATACATAGCTGTTGTTTCGCCCTCAAGATTCGAGTTGGTTGCTATAATCACCTCATCAACATCCTTCTGAAGTCTTTTCATTAATTCTGCCAGCTTTATATCTGATGGTCCTATTCCAAGCATAGGACTTATGGCTCCATGCAGTACATGATATACCCCTTCATACTTACCCGTCTTTTCATAAGCCGCCATATCCCTGGTATGTTCAACAACCATAATCTGCTTGTGATTTCTTTTAGGATCCCTGCATATCGGGCAAAGCTCCTCATCTGTAAGCGTAAAGCATTCTTTACAATAATGAACATTATCCTTTGCGCTTATCATGGCATCTGCTATACCCTGCACTTCCTCCTTTGGCATATTTATAATGTGAAAGGCCAGGCGCTGGGCGCTCTTAGCCCCAACCCCTGGTAATCTTGACAACTGTTCTATTAACTTATTAATATGACCGCTGTATATGTC
>CAKRKK010000027.1 GCA_934358235.1 uncultured Lachnospira sp. | reverse complement strand
AATAAAAGTCAGAGAAATGTAACCTTATGAAATAAAATCGTACTATATATGTGAAAGCTTTCAAAAATCAGAATTAAGGAAAAATAAAAAGTGCGCAGCGAAGAAGAAATAATTGATTTGATAGTTAACAGAGATGAGAGTGTTATGAGTGAGCTGATGGATAAGTATCAGAGGCCGCTTATGAGACTGGCTATGAATATGTTGGATAGTGAAGAGGATGCCAGAGAGTGTGTGAATGATACATTTTATGAAGTGTGGAAGTCAGTCCCTCAGAACAGACCTAAATATCTTTTTGCATATTCAGCGACTATCTGCAGACATCTGATATGTAAAAGAATAGAGCACGATAAAGCATTAAAGAGGAGTTCCAATGTAATAGAGCTTACATCAGAGATGGAACAATGCATCGGCAGAGAGGATAATTTACCAGATGGGGATGAAGAGAGGCTTGGAGAGTTGCTTGACCAGTTTTTAAAGGGTGTGCCAGTCCAGAAGAGAAATATGTTTATACAAAGGTACTGGTATTCAGAACCAATCAGAACGATAGCACAGCTACAAGGAAAAAGTGAAAGCACAGTAAAGGTAACGCTTCACAGAATGAGAAAAGAGCTTAAGCTTTTTCTTGAGAATAATGATGTTGAATTATGAATTAATGGGTTGCGTAGAGGCAACAGAATGGAGGTATTTATGGATAAGAATAAGCTGTTTAATTCAATGAATTATATTAATCAGGAATGGGTAGAGCAGGCAAAGCCAACAAGGAATAAGCGTGTAAGTTTAAAAAAGAATAAGAAGTATAAGGTGTATAGAAATATTGCGGCGGCAGCAGCGGTTGTGTTTGCAGTATCAGGAATTACTTATACAGGAGCATATGCATACCAGAAATATCTTAAGCCACAAAGCAATGTTAACTTCTCATCTCATATAGATGATGACAGTACAGTAAGTGTATATAGCAGTAATAATATGGAGAATGCAAAGGATTCAACAATAGATGTTATATGGGGCAATTATGTTGCAAGTGGTTCAAGATTCTATGTAAGCTTAACATTTAAGTCAAAGGATGGAAGCCCTATTATTCCTAATGACGAAAGCGATATGAAGCCAATAATAGGTTCGTTCAACTTTGAGAAAGCCCATGTAAGCTTAAATGGCAAGTCTATCAATTCCGGATCAGGATATCAGCCAATATTCTTTAATGGAATGTCAGAGGATGGAACAGAAATATATGCAGAGATGAATCTTGATTACAATGATGGTACTAAATTCGTAGGAAGTACTATAACAATATCAACAGAAAACTTAAGATGTGCGTATGCAACAGAAGATAAGGAAAAACGTGAAGAAAGACAGATAGCAACAGGCGAATGGTCATTTGAGACACAGGTTGAAGACAGTAGTACAGGAGTTATATCTTCAAAGCCGGATGTACAGGTTCCGTCAGTATACAAGGATGGCGAATATCTGACAATTACAGATCTTGAATCTAATGGATTCGAGGTAGCTCTTAAGGGAACTGGAGATATTGACTTTAAGTACTTCGGAGTTGAAAAAGGAAATGCTTTAACAGTAACACTTAAGAATGGCACAGTTGTAGAGGCAGATACTAAGTTATCTGATTTATCAGGAAATGCAAGGACAAAGCTGTATGATATCACATACGGATTAAAGAAGGTAGTTGCCGTTGAGGATATTGATTCAATAGAATGGCATGGTGCAACAATCTATAAGGCTGAGTAGAGGGGCTCTTAGGAGATTATAAGGAAGCTATTAATATGTTATGAGGGGTGCTTCTAGGATGTTATTAGAAACATATTAATATGTTATGAGACCGTTTCTAGGATGTTCTTGGTATGCCACCAGGTTTGTTATAAGGAGGGCATTGTATAGGATGCATAACTAGGAAATATAATAATAAAAAACCTTATCAAAACAACGGGGAATCACAGATGGGGAATGCAGGGGGATTGAGTGCTTTTACACTCAATCCCCCTTGTGCTTGTTAGCTTTTGTTGAAGAGATTTGTTGAAATAATTGGTCGAAGAGATTAGTTGAAGTGATTGGTTGAAGTGATTAATCGAAAGATTAGTTGAAGTGTTCAGTAGAAAAATTGAGCTATATATTGGGATTGTGACCCTATATGAGAAAATGGCAATCAGAGTCATATTTTGAAAGCTGATTGTGATTAGAAATACCCAATCAGCTTTCTGATAACTAAAGCATTACTTAATATAATACCACTAAAGTTTTATAGCGTCTGTTTATCAACATAGTAATTAATTTACCTAAACAACGATATAGGTACTATAATGAAATCTTCTTAGCCGTCGTTCCATTTTAATTGCATTGGATAGTTCGGCGAATGCACCTACCTGTACCTTGTAGTAACCATCTTCATATATTATAAAGGCTGGGAAGCCATCTATAAGTAGAGAGTTTAATAAACGGTCTGCATTATCTTTATTGTGGTATGCACCAGTCTGAACCCGGTAGAGAGGCTGATGTATATATGAATTATTGCATGCACTATTGCAGGTGTTGCTGCAGGAGTTATTGTGTAGGCTGTTGCAGGAGTTATCATTGCAGAGATTATATCCGGTGTCAGCAGTATAATTATCAGAGTTGTTAATACCTTCTGTAATACCTTCTGCCTCTGTTTTTGGAGTTATGTCATATCTATAAGAGACATTATCACTATTAATAGAACTGCTTGTGCCGATGAAATTACCGGAATCATAGGAACTGCCAGAACTGCCCAAATTACTGGAATTATAGGAATTGCCAGAACTGCCGGAATCATAGGAATTACCGGAATTATAAGAATTGCCGGAATTACCGGAATTACCGAAACTACTAGAATCATAGAAAGTACTAGAAGCTCCTAAATTGCTGGCGTTGCTGGAACTGTTGATATTGCTGGAACTATTGGTATTGTTGGAACTGTTGGCGTTGCTGGAACTATTGGCATTGTTGGAACTATTGGTATTGTTGGAGCTGTTGGTATTGTTGGAACTATTGGCATTATTGGAACTGCTGGTATTATTGGAGCTGTTAGCTTTGTTGTAGCTGCTGTTTGAATGGGGAGTATTAGAGTTGCGTGAACCAACAGGGATGCTTTCTAGTATTCCATCGGCTATAGCATTTGCAACTTTATCGAATTCCTGATCAAATATATAATTATCCTTATCATTATTTATGAAACCAGCTTCGACAAGTACTGCTGGCATCTTAGTTCTTTTAAGTACAACGAGATTCTTTCTTTCATCAACGCCAAGATTCTTAAAGCCTATATCTTCTAGCTGGTTATTGATGTTTCTGGCAACCTCAGCCTTAAGGCCGGAATCACTAAAAACAAGAGTTTCTACACCGGAATACTGGTTAGGTGTTTCAGATGAATTGCGGTGAATAGACACAAAAAGGTCGGCGCCGGAATTATTTGCATCAGTTGCTTTTTTAAATGGTGTCTCGTATTCATCAGTAGTTCTTGTATAGAAAACATCAACGCCATTTTTTTTAAGAATATTTCCAACGGCAAGGGCAAGATCCAGGGTGTCATCCTTTTCCCGTCTGCCGTTATATACAGCACCTGGGTCACTACCGCCGTGACCTGCATCGAGGGCAACTTTATAATTGGCCATATGCACTCCTAAAGGAATTATCATTTTATTTTATTCATAAAAGCTTATAAAGATACATATAATAATGAAAAAAATATTATTCTGACGTAAAAATGTCTGACTGAGGAGATGGAGGAAGATATGGTGTATGTTCGTACTATGGAAACACCACCTGATATGATAGATAAGGGGAAAATGCGCATAAATGTATATGACAGACAATTAGGTACCCCGTTAGCGGATGCAAGAATAGTGGTATCCTACACAGGAGAGCCTGATAAAGTGATAAATGAAGTGACAACAGATTCAGAAGGGGCGGTTAATCTTGATGACCTTATAACGCCACCTATAGAATACAGCATGGAACCAGGAGAGAAACAGCCTTTTTCAGAATATACAATAGATGTCAATGCAAATGGATATGATGAGATAAACATATCCGGAATAGATGTATTTTCTGGGGAAACAAGTATAGAAAATGTGTATCTGAATGAGAAAAGAGACAGGGCTGTGGGGGAAAATATAGTTATTCCGGTTAACACACTTTATGGCAATTACCCTGCCAAGATACCGGAAAGTGAGATAAAACCTTTGCAACAGTCGGGGGAGATAGTACTTAGCAGGGTTGTTATTCCTGAAACAATAGTTGTGCATGATGGGGTGCCAACGGATTCAACAGCACTTGATTATTATGTGGAATATAAGGATTATATTAAAAATGTGGCAAGCAGCGAGATATATTCGACATGGCCAAGACAGACGCTTGAGGCAAATATACTTGCTATTATGTCATTTACACTTAATAGAGTGTATACAGAGTGGTATAGAAATCAGAATTATAATTTTACAATAACGTCATCTACGGCATTTGACCATAAATGGGTGAAGGGAAGAAACATATTTGAAAGTATATCAAATGTAGTTGATGAAATGTTTGATAATTATCTTTCACGCCCGAATGTCAAACAGCCGATACTTACACAATATTGTGATGGAAAGAAATCAAGCTGTCCTGAATGGATGACGCAGTGGGGAAGTAAATATCTTGGGGATCAGGGGTATTCATCAATAGAAATATTAAGATATTATTATGGTGATAACATGTATATAAATACAGCAGAGCAGATACAGGGAATCCCATCATCCTGGCCGGGTGCAGACCTGGATATAGGCTCCTCCGGGCAGAAAGTCAGACAGCTTCAGGAACAGCTTAATCTTATAGGCGATTACTATAGGGCTATACCGCCATTGTCGGCTGATGGAATATATGGTGAGCAGACAGCAGAGGCAGTAAGACAGTTCCAGAGAATAAATAATATGCCACAGACGGGAGTTGTTGATTTTCCTACATGGTATAGAATATCAGACAGATATGTAAGATTATCAGGGATTGCAGAATTGAGCTGAAGGCCTTATAATATCTGATGAGGAAATATTTACGAAATATTTGAAGCTGTTAAAAAGTTCGAAAATGTTGAAAATATTTAAAAATGTGGTTGACAGCCAGAACTGTTAGTGTTAAACTCTAATAGTTGTTAAATAAAGCAGAGTATCCACTCTCACCTTAGCGCAATCGGGCGACTTGGGTTTATATTTTAAGAATGTGCATGATAAACAGCAATTAAGATGCATTATGATTAAAAGGTGGATAGTCTGACTATCCACTTTTTTTGATTTTGGAGGTGCACTACTATTAGCGAATTAATGATTAACGAGCAGATCCGTGATAAGGAAGTTCGTGTTATTGGACAAGAAGGACAGCAGCTTGGAGTTATGTCTCCTAAGGATGCTATGAAGTTAGCAAGAGAGGCAGAGGTTGATCTCGTAAAGATAGCCCCATCAGCAAAGCCACCTGTATGTAAGCTTGTGGATTATGGCAAGTATAAGTATGAGCTTGTCAGAAAAGAGAAGGAAGCTAAGAAGAAACAAAGAACAATAGAAGTCAAAGAAGTTCGTTTGTCACCTAATATAGATGTGAATGACCTTAACACTAAGTGCAATGCAGCAAGAAAGTTCATTGAGAAAGGTGATAAGGTTAAGGTATCACTCAGATTCAGAGGACGTGAGATGGCTCACATCGATTCAAGTAAGCACATCCTTGAAGACTTCGCAGAGAAGTTAAGTGATATTGCAGTAGTAGATAAGGCTCCAAAGTTAGAAGGCAGGAGCATGACTATGTTTTTAACTGAAAAACGTTAAAATATTATTCCATATGAGAATTAAATTAGGAGGATTATTATGCCAAAGGTAAAGACAAAAAGAGCAGCTGCAAAGCGTTTTAAAGTAACTGGAACAGGTAAATTAAAGAGAATGAAAGCTTACAAGAGCCATATTCTTACAAAGAAGACTACTAAGAGAAAGAGAAATCTTAGACATGCAGCTATGACAGATGCAACTAATGTAAAGACAATGAAGAAGATTATGCCATATTTATAAGATATGGATGTCTGTGATTGATTATTTTAGGAGGAAATTAAGAAATGGCAAGAATTAAAGGCGGTATGAACGCAAAGAAGAAGCATAATAGAGTATTAAAGCTCGCTAAGGGTTATAGAGGAGCTAGATCTAAGCAGTACAGAGTTGCTAAGCAGTCTGTAATGAGAGCTCTTACAGAGAGTTACAAGGGTAGAAAGCAGAAGAAGAGACAGTTCAGACAGTTATGGATCGCAAGAATCAATGCTGCAGCAAGAATGAATGGTCTTTCATACAGCAAGTTCATGTATGGTTTAAAGTTAGCTAACATCGACCTTAACAGAAAGGTATTAGCTGAGATGGCTGTTAATGATGCAGAAGGATTTGCTAAGTTAGCAGAAGTAGCTAAGTCTAAGCTTGCTTAATAATAGCTGGATATAAGGCAGGATAGCAGCTTGTGGATATGAAGCCTGCATGTTATATGCGGCATATTCAATTCATAAGAGCTTATCTGATAATATAGAGGCCGTCGCACAGGACTAGGTTAACAACTTAAGGCCTGTGTGGCGGCTTTTAATATTGTGATAATATTGTGAAACATTAATTGAATGCTGGCTTTAATAATTATATTGTGTTATAGTTTATAAGTCAGTAATCTGACAGTATCAAAGTATGGGAAGCTATGCTTTGATGCTAATATATATTATGGAGATAAGTTATGAGAAAAGTAGTAAAAAGCAAATACATCAAATATGTTGTAACAGCAGTTATGACAGCTTCAATGCTTATGATGACAGCATGTAATAGTAAGATAAAGGTTGATTATGGATATAATCCACAGGATTATGTAGAATTGGGAGAATATAAAGGCATTACAGCAGATGTTGATGTCAGCTCAATAACTAATAAGATTGTTGAGGATAAGATTGCAGAGCAGATGGAAGATGTTACTACATATACAGATGTAGCGCGTGGAGCACAGAAGGCAGATAAGGTTACATTTAGTTATTCAGGTACAGCAGGTGGTCTTTCAATTGAAGATTTCACAGGCTCAGATTACAGCATGATACTTGGAAAAGACGCATTTCCAGTTGCAGGAACAAGTCTTGCAGATGAGCTGTATGGAATGGTGCAGGGACAGACAAAGGTTATAACAGTTACTATGCCAGATAATTCAAAGTATACAGATTATGCAGGCAAGAGAGTCGTATTTGAACTTACAATGAGCTATGTACAGCAGCCAAATGTTCCTATGCTTACAGATGCCTTTGTAAAGGAAAACTTTAATCTTGAATCAGTTGATTCTTATAAGGAATATGTAAAGAATGATGTTAAATCAACAATAGACACAAAGGTAAGTGAGGCTAGAAATGAGGCTGTTCTTACTCAGCTTCTGGATGTATGTAAGGTTACAGGATACCCTGAAGAATTCCTTGCACAGCAGTCTTCTAAGCTGGAGGAAACTATAAGCTTTTATAGCACACTTCAGGGAAAAACTAATGATGAATATTGTCTTAATCTTTATGGCAAGACCTTTGATGAATTCGTAAAGGCATCAGCAGGACAACAGCTTGTATATCAGGCGATAGCCCAGAAAGAGGGACTTGCAATAACAGAATATGAATATAAGGATGATCTTGAGCAGTTCGCTAAGGATAGTGGATATTCCAAGGTGACAACATTTACAGATAAGTTTGACAAGGATACAATAGTAAAAGCAATGCTTGTTAAAAAGGCACAGAATTATGTAATGGATAGTGCAGTTGTAAATGAAAAATAGTATTGTTGTTTAGCTAAGTTTCTATAAATTACTTTTGGGTTGAAAATAAGTCTGGCTTGAGACTGACTTTGTAAACTGCCAGAAGCTTTGATTAGATAGTTCTAAGACTTTTCATATAAACATTTCTATATAACGCTACCGTCTGCTGTGGGACATCCGTGTCCCATAGCAGACTTCCACAGCCATCCGTGGCTGTGGATAGCTGTTCAGCTTAAGAAAAGTCCAAGAACTATCATAATCAAACTTCAAGTGCAGCTTACTAAAGTCAGCCCCAAGCCAGATTTTTATAGCGGAAAGTTACATAGATACAGAAAACTTACCGTAAACAAACGGACGAAACAGGAGGCTTGTGTGCGCCGCACACAAGCCCACTATGTGTCTCCTGTTGATTAATTCATTTATCCAGTTATTAACTAAAAGTATATTATATGGATATATTAACGGGTGGAATAAAATAGCTTCTAATATATCGTTAGTCAGGTACTTGGAGCACGTTGGCACTTAGGCGGTAAATATAGCATTTATGCTATATTTAGCACCTTAGTGTCCACTACGTGCGGATAGTAGCGAGAGCGTGCCTGACGCTGATATATTAGAAGCTATTTTTATCTCGTAAAGTTATCTATAATGCTTTTAGCATATGATATGGTAAGTGAATTAAACAACAATCTTATTTAAGGAAATCCTTTCTCATTGGATTAAATACGTCAACAAGTATTCCATCCTCAAGTGCTGTAACTCCGTGTTCAACATTGGAAGGCATATATACACTATCTCCCTGATTAACAATCTTAGTTTCACCACCGATAGTAAATTCAAAGCTTCCCTTAGCAATGTATGTTATCTGGAGGTGTTCGTGCTTATGAAAATTACCTTTAGAACCCTTCTTAAAAGTGATCTCACACATCATAAGCTCGTCTGAATAACATAGAATCTTTCTTGTAACACCCGGTTCACAATCTGTTGGAATAACATCTTTATTATACTTGAACATATAACATTCCTCCTTAATTATTATGTTTAAAGCAAAACATATATTTTTGTCAGATTATATGTAATTACCTATATATAAATATACAGGCATCAGCACATATTCAAAATAACATTTCTTCCTCTGACATCTACAACACATTATAATTATTGATATATATATTTGCAATATAATAATCTGTCTGATTGCTTTAAATATAAAGATTTATTGCATTAACAATCAGACCAAAAGCATATAAAAAGCTTAGAGGCAGTATTAATTAACAATAATGTATGTTAGAATTAATAAAAGTAATACATATGAATATGAATATTGATAGACATGAGCATAGTTTATGCAGCGTATTTTAATGTGTTGCTGGTAGATTAAACAGAATCTGTGATATAGAAACTAACTATTATAGGAAAGCAGCGTTATGAGGAAAGATATGAGGATTTTTTGTATTATATTAGCGGTATTATGTCTGATGTATTATATAAGATGTGCAACATATGCAGGAATAAAGTCATCATTTATATGGATATGGCTTGTTGGCACAGCATTTTTTCTTATAATATATATATTCGGTCTGCTGGAGGCAAGACAGGTGTATGTACTGCCTCGGATTGTTAAAGGTATTGCAGGAGTGGTGCTTGGAACAGGAGTTGTGCTGTTTATAACACTTGAACTGTGTATAATATTTAGCATGAGGCAGGAGCCGGTGGATAATTGTGATTATATAATAGTGCTTGGATGTCAGATAAGAGGTGACAGGGTGACCAAGTCACTTAGGAAAAGACTTGATGCAGCATATGATTATGCAGTAAAGAATCCAGATACTATTATAATAGTATCCGGAGGTCAGGGCAGAGGAGAGAATAAGACAGAAGCTCTTGCTATGTATGAATATCTGTGTGATAAGAATATACCGCCAGAGCGCATAATTATGGAGGATAAATCGACAGATACCAATGAAAATATGATGTATTCTGTTGGATTTATAAATGATTTTAATGCACAGGTTGGTATAGTTACGAATAACTTCCATATATTCAGGGCTAAGCTGCTTGCAAAGGGTAAAGGATTAAAAAATGTATGCGGTATACCGGCATCAAGCGATGAAGTCCTTTTAGTTAATTATATGGTGAGAGAAGCAATTGGAATAGTGAAGGACTTCGCATATCGTAATTATTAGCCGGAATATCAGCCGGAATATTAGCCAGAAATATCAGTTGGGAATATTAACCGGGAATATCAGCCAGTAGCAGGTGCTACAGTAGTTTATATTGTTTTATTTCCTGACTTGTAGTAAAGCCCATTGAATTATATAGTCTGACTGCTGCTACGTTTCGCGAGGATACGTGCAGCATAAAGCTGTCAATGGACAGACTTTTATCATTTATAAAGTTATTTATTGTATGGGCTAGCAGATATCTGGCATAGCCCTTTTTTCTATAATCAGGGTTAGTCCATACATCATAAATGCATATGCATTTTTCATAAACAGAGAAGGCTGCAGAGGAAATCACTAAGTCGGATGTTGTATCGATAAGCAGGAATTCTTCATTGTCATTTACGATAGCATAATGTTTATTATCGCAGGCATAGGCTGTTTTATTAAGCTGTCTGTCATATTTATGAAGGTATGAAGCAGCTTCATTAACAGAAAGAGTCATAAGATAATCACTATATGCATAATCCATTTGTGGTGCTTTGGTATCTTTGCCGGGCTGTATACATTCCTTAGAAACTAAGTAAGATATTGCAGGGGGGAATATGCCAGCATTACTGCATTGTTTATTTATTGTGCTTTTCAATGAAGCAAAAAGCCTTGTGAATAAGCCCATATTTCGATAATAAGGACTAATCATAGCTGTTATTTCTATTTCAAAAGCATCAACAGAAGCATTATTTGAGACGTTATCAAAAGCATCAACAGAAGTGTTATTTGGGACATTATCAAAATCATCATCAGAAGCGTTATCACTTGAATAAAGAAATTCAGGGACAATGCACGATATAAAGCCTATCATTTGCTTACCGGAGCTGGTGGTAGCTGCATCAGATGGATTAATGCTGTCGCTGGTGAAGGCAGCAAGCTGGATAAGCTCAGGAGAGGCAGCCTCATCATAAATAGGCTCATAATTACATTTGTCAATAAGCTCCTTAAGCTCTGAAATGGTAAAAACGTCGGTGATAATAATGTTGTCGGTATTAGGAATGTTAGTATGCATTATATTTAACCTCTTAAAAAAATATTGTTAAAAATATTGTAGCAAAGTGTAAGATAAGGTACAATAGTAACAAACTACAGAAAATAATAGAAAGGCTGGTTTATGAGTAAAGTAGCGATATTAACAGACAGTAATAGTGGAATTACACAGGCACAGGCAGAACAGATAGGAGTAACAGTTATTCCTATGCCATTTTTTATAGACGGAAAAGAATACCTGGAGGATATTAATCTTTCACAGGAGGAATTCTATGAGAAGCTTAAGAATGATGCTGATATATCTACATCACAGCCATCAATAGGCACATTACAGGATTATTTTGATAAGCTTCTTAAGGATAATGATGAAGTTGTATTTATTCCTATGTCAAGTGGACTTAGTGGTACGTGTCAGACAGCGACTATGGTTGCCACAGATTATGATGGCAGGGTACAGGTTGTTAACAATCAGAGAATATCTGTAACTATGAGACAGTCAGTTAAGGATGCAAAGGCACTTGCAGCTAAAGGAAAGTCAGCAGATGAGATAAAGAATATACTTGAGGAGCATAAGTTAGACTCAAGTATATATATAACACTTGAAACCTTAAAGTATCTTAAGAAGGGTGGACGTATAACACCTGCAGCAGCCGCCATAGGAACTATGTTAAAGCTTAATCCGGTTCTTCAGATACAGGGTGAAAAGCTTGATGCATATGCTAAGGCGCGTGGTAAAGCATCAGCTAAGAAGATTATGCTTAAAGCGATGAAGGAAGATATGGAAAATAGATTCGCTGATTATGCAAAGGATGGTCATATGCATATAGAGGTTGCATATACTGGTAATGTGGAAGAAGCCAGAGAATGGGCTGAGGCTGTGCAGGAAGCATTTCCTCAGTTTGACTTCCATATGGATCCACTTTCCCTTAGTGTTGCGTGCCATATAGGTTATGGTTCTCTTGCGATAGCTTCTTCAGCTTATATTATGGAGGCAGAATAATGGCAGCACCTTTAAGAAGCGAAGTAGAGGATAAGTTTAAGTGGGCAGTGAATGACATATATTTTTCGGATGAGGAATGGAAGGCAGATTATGAAAAGCTGATGGATATGTCAAAGGAGCCAGCTAAATCAGCAGGAACAATTGCTGATTCATATAAGAAGCTTTATGAAGTATTAAAGGAAATCAGCGATGTTGATTATATAACTGAGCGGGTATATGTCTACGCATTTATGAAATATTATGAAGATACAACTAATCCGGTGTATCAGGAAATGTCAGGAAAAGCACAGGCAGCAGCGGTTAAGATGTCAGAAAAGTATTCATTTGCTGAACCAGAGATATTAAGGATGGATGAAAAGCTGCTTTCAGAATATATGCAGCACGAAGAACTTAATCTATATCGGCATATGCTAGAGGATATGTTAAGTCAGAAGGAGCATACCCTGTCAGCAAGTGAAGAGCTTCTAATGGCTAAGGCATCGCAGGTTATGTCTGTTCCTGACGAGATATTTTCAAAGTATAATAATGCAGATGTTAAGTTTGGCTGCATAACAGACGAAGCTGGTAATAGTGTTGAGCTTACTAATGGTACATACACCAGATATATGCAAAGTCAGGACAGAGAAGTAAGAAGGTCTGCATTTGAATGTCTGTATAAGGAATATAAGCGACATATCAATACGCTTGCGGCCTGTTTTTATGGCAATGTCAAGCAGGCAGTATTCAGGGCTGATGCAAGACATTATGCTTCAACACTTGATATGTATCTTTCAGGTTCATTTATACCAACTGGTGTATATAAGAATCTTATTAGCACAGTAAATAATAATCTCAATCTTATGCATAGATATGTTGATATAAGAAAGCGTGCACTTGGTGTTGATGAGCTGCATTTTTATGATGTGTATGCACCTATGGTTGAAGACTATGAGTGGAAGGTTACATATGAGGAAGCTAAGGAGATGGTTATAGCGGCTCTTGCACCTATGGGTGAGGAGTATGTGGCGAAGGTAAAAGAGGGCTTTGAATCAGGCTGGGTTGATGTCTATGAGAATAAAGGAAAGCGTACAGGTGCATTCTCATGGGGAGCGTATGGTACACACCCATATGTATTTCTTAACTTTTCAGGAACATTAGATGATGTATTTACCATTATCCATGAGATGGGACATGCTATGCATACTTACTATTCCAGCTCTAATCAGCCATATATATATGCTGGATATAAGATATTTGTAGCAGAAGTAGCATCTACGTGTAATGAGGCACTTCTTATGAACTATCTTTTAGAGCAGTGCAAATGTGATATGGCAGTTATCAGGAATGCTTCAGCGGATAATAAGGCGTACAATGAGCTTGAGAAGAAGAGAAGATATCTTCTAAATCATTATTTTGAACAGTTTAAGGGAACCTTGTTCAGACAGACTATGTTTGCTGAGTTTGAGCTGATGACACATAGTATGGCAGAGAGTGGAGAAGTACTTACGGCAGATAATCTGTGTGATGTATATAGAAAGCTTAATGAGAAGTACTTCGGTGAGCAATGCGTGATAGATGATGAAATAGCCTATGAATGGTCGAGAATACCACATTTCTATACTCCATTCTATGTGTATCAGTATGCAACCGGATATTCTGCTGCGATAGCGATAGCGGCGGGGATATTAAACAAGGATGATGCAGTAAAAGAAGGATATAAAAAGTTTCTTTCAGGTGGCTGCAGTCTGCACCCTATTGAACTTCTTAAGCTGTGTGGCATAGATATGGAAAAGCCAGAGGTAGTACAGTCAGCACTTGATGTATTCAAGGGGCTGCTGGATGAATGGGAAGCAACAGTTTAGTAAAGCCTTGGGGCTTGGAATAATTACATGCAAGAACGCCGGATGGTAGTTAAACACTGTCATCCGGCGTTCCTTTAATGTAAATGGCAAAACAATATTAAAAACAATAATGTCTTATTAAATAAGACTCTTATAAAGTTCAGTGATTTCTTCTACACTTGTTTCTCTTGGGTTGCCAGGTCTGCATGCATCATCATATGCTGACTGTGCAAGGAAAGGAATATCTTCTTCCTTGACAATATCTTTCAGATCTGCAGGAATACCAACATCCTTAGATAACTTCTTAACTGCATCTATGGCAGCCTTTCTGTATTCCTCCTGAGTCATATTCTCTGTGCCAGAAACACCCATAGCCTTAGCGATTTCACGATATTTCTCACCTGTTGCTGGAGCATTATATTCCATAACAGTAGGAAGAATGATAGCATTAGCTACACCATGAGGTGTATCATATAATGCACCAAGTGGATGAGCCATAGAATGAACAATACCAAGACCTACATTAGAGAATCCCATACCAGCGATGTACTGGCCAAGTGCCATACCTTCTCTTCCTTCTGGTGTGTTTTCAACAGCACCACGAAGGCTCTTAGATATAATCTCAATAGCCTTAAGATGGAACATATCTGATAACTCCCATGCACCGGCTGTAATGTATCCTTCAATAGCGTGAGTAAGAGCATCCATACCAGTAGCGGCTGTAAGTCCTTTAGGCATGCTAGACATCATATCAGGATCAACAACTGCAACAACCGGGATATCGTGTGGATCAACACATACCATCTTACGATTCTTGCTTGTATCTGTAATTACATAGTTGATAGTAACCTCAGCGGCTGTACCTGCAGTAGTTGGAACTGCAATAATAGGAACAGCAGGCTTCTTAGTAGGAGCGACACCTTCAAGGCTTATAACATCCTCGAATTCAGGATTATTAATTATAATACCTATAGCCTTAGCAGTATCCATAGAAGAACCACCACCAATAGCGATAAGGTAATCAGTTCCGGCATCCTTGAAAGCCTGAACACCAGTCTGTACATTCTCGACTGTTGGATTAGGCTTTATATCTGAATAAACCTCATATGCTAAATTGTTCTCGTCCAATACATCAAGAACCTTCTTAGTAACCCCGAACTTTATAAGGTCTGGATCTGAACAAACAAAAGCCTTCTTAAAGCCTCTTGAAATAGCTTCAGTAGCTATCTCCTTAATAGCCCCCTTTCCATGATAAGATGTACCATTAAGAATAAATCTCTGTGCCATAATAAATATTACCTCCATTCACGTTTGAATTTATAGTTACATTTTAACACTTTGTTGGAAATATACAAGTAAAAATGTAAAAAAACAATGAATTGTGTCTAAAATCTATAAAAAATATAATAGAAGTGTGTGCAATAATGAAGCCCTGCTTTAGATACATCGTTTCTTACAATATAAAAACAATTTTATAACATGAGTTTGTGAATTTACATTACATTTTAAAAATAATGTGATAATAATTTGATGTTCGTAAGCTGTTTGCGGAATATATGAAAAATAGTACAAAGTGAAAAAAATATATTCTGAATAGCAGATATAATTATGTATGTAGGAACAAGTAAAAAAAGGGCATATAAAGTGTCTTGGCGCACCGGGCACCTGCTTGTTATGAGAAAAGTGTGCGCAGAAAAGAGGATTATTATGGCAGACAGAGCATTAGCACATATTGAAGTGATTAATTCAATAACACCTATCAAGGGAAAGAATAGAATTGTTTTAGCAACAGTACTCGGTTGGACAGTAATTGTACAAAAAGATGCTTATAAGGTTGGCGATAAAGTGGTTTTTTGCGAGATAGATTCAGTATTTCCAGAAAAACCTGAATTCGAATTCCTAAGAAGTAAGAAATTCCGTATTAAAACTATGAAAATGGCAGGCGTATTAAGTCAGGGAATATGTTTTCCACTATCAATTCTGCCAGAAGGTAAGTACAAGGTTGGAGATAATGTTACAGATATTATAGGTATAACACAGTATGAAACAACTATGGATAAGGAGATGGGTGAATCACAGGAGATAGACCAGCTTATAAAGAAATATCCTAAGTTTCTAATGAAAAGGGCGTGGTTCAGGAGGCTTGTAGGTGATAAAAAGCTTGAAAAGGGATTTCCGGACTTTATCAGCAAGACGGATGAGATCCGTATCCAGAATGCACCGTATTATCTTAATATGGATTGCAAATGGATTGCTACTGAGAAGGTTGACGGACAGAGTGGCTCTTTTACCTTGAAGCGTATAAAGGGCAGACATTTCTGGAATAAGGATACTTATGATTTTGCTGTATGTTCCAGAAACCTTAGAAAGTGGAGGGCGGATAAATCATCTTACTGGCAGGTTGCTAAAGAATATAACATAGAAGACATCCTTCACAGACTGATTGGAGATAGGGAATGGGTTGCTATTCAGGGGGAATGTATAGCCTCTGATGTCCAGGGCAATAAGTATCATGTCAGAAAGCCAGATATGTATGTGTTCAATCTTATATATCCCGAAGGACGAGTTGGTTCTTTAGAGGCGAAAAAGCTTATAAATGAGCAGGGGTTAAAGTTTGTTCCGATTATATCAGAGGATGCGCCAATCAAGGGAATGACTGTTTCAGAGGTGCTTGAGTATGCAACAGGTAAAAGTGAGCTGTATGATTGCTTAAGAGAGGGAATAGTATTTAGAAGTCAGGATGGCATGCAGTCCTTCAAGGCAGTAAGTCCGGAGTTTTTAATAAAAAATAACGAATAAAGCAACGAATTAAATAATGAATAAAATAATAAAAAGAAGCAATAAAAGCTTTGAGCCAAAGCACAAAGCTTTTATATGCCTGTAAACAGGAAGGAAAGGGAAAGACTATGACAATATTTGAATATGGTGGATTGGATAAATATATTAGTAAGGATGAGACTGGTAATGTATATATAACCGTAAACCGCCATGATGCCGATTTTGATATTAAAGCAAGTACGGTTATGGATAGCATAAAAGATTTGCAGTGGATTGATGAAAATACAAATTTTCTGGCAAAGGAAGATTATGAAAAGTACAGTTCGTATTCAATAGAA
>CAKRKK010000026.1 GCA_934358235.1 uncultured Lachnospira sp. | reverse complement strand
GTATTCCTCTGTCTTTGGCTTTATATATGCCGTATGCTGCCCGGAAATAAGTACTTCGCAGTTAGGCTGTTCATATACATCCTCTATTATCCTTAAGGCAAGCTCCCTGTCCATAGCTGTTTTAGCTATGACCTCTCCCCTGTATTCACTCAACGCTCCATTCTCAGATATGTATACAAGTCTGTCACTAACTGGTGCAAACAATCTCTTAAGACTCACTATCTGACGTCCGCTTGCTGGTGCAAACATTATTCCGGCATCTAAAAGCCTGCTTATAACCTCTATGGTTGAATCATCGACCTTCTGTGCACCATTCCTTAATATCGTGCCATCAAGGTCACTTGCAATAAACTTAATCATAGCTTTAACTCCTGATATACTCTGGCAACTGGCAGGCCTACAACATTGTTATAATCGCCTTCTATTCCCTTTATAAAGGCAGCAAAACGCCCCTGAATTCCATAAGCCCCGGCTTTATCCATAGGCTCCTTAGTTTCAATATATTCATCAATCTCTTTATCTGTAAGCTCATAGCAATGCACATCTGTCCTGCTAGAAAAGCTTTTCCTTCTTCCATCGCCGTAAGCAAATGTAACACCCGTATACACCTGATGTTTATCTCCTGACAGCTCTCTAAGCATATTGTGTGCATCCTGCTTTCCCTTTGGCTTGGTAAGTATATGCCCCTTATGGCTTACTATTGTGTCCGCACCGATTATTACATAATCCCCTGCCTTTATATCTTCTATCCAGCTTTTATCAGCTATACTGGTATAGGCACCTGACTGAAACTCCTGCTTTAGTACTTTAGCTACCGCCTCTGCCTTAATACCTGAAAGATATTCTACATAAGCAGCCGGCTCTGTAATATCTGTTGTTTCATCTGCATCGCTTGTTATGACTGTGAATTCAAGTCCTACCTGTTCAAGAAGCTCTTTTCTTCTTGGAGATCCGGATGCAAGTATAATTCTTCTCATTATTATAATTCATTCCTTTTATATTAATATATCCTGCACATAATAAGCGAACAGGTTTTCGTCTTATTGTACCACATAAATAAGCAGTATGCAAAAGCTATTTTCCAGCTTTTACATACTGCTTCTACATACAGCCTTATACCTGTCTTAGGTATTAAATCATACAATAATAAAGATACCCGAACATATTTTTACTTCTTAGTTACTCATGCTTCTGTTCATAGCAGACTCAACAGCATCGATAGATGCCCTGATAATATCATGGTCAATACCTATACCAAAGTATTCACTGCCATCTTCACCCTTAATACCAACATAAGCTATGGCACTTGAATCTGAACCCTGCTTTAATGAATGTTCTTCATAGCACATTACATCACATGGCTTTCCAAAATGCTTTGCAAGTGCATTACTTACTGCATCAAGACGTCCATTACCACCTGCTGCCACAACTACGCTCTTTCCAGCCTGCTCAATAGTAACCTCTGTCTGGATACCATCAATCTGCTTAAAGTGTACCTCAGAAATCTTGAATACAGGAGTATATTTCTTGTATCTTTTTTCAAATATCTCAAGTACTTCATCCGGTGCAAGCTCCTTATGATGGACATCTGATATATCCTTAACGGCATATCCAAGATCCTCTCTCATCGCCTTAGGAATAATCATTCCATAATTATGCTCAAGAACGTATGCAACGCCACCCTTGCCTGACTGGCTGTTTATTCTGATTACATCTGAATCATATGTACGTCCTACATCCTCTGGATTAATAGGAAGATAAGGAACTGTCCACTTAGATGGATCCTTCTCTATTCTATAATGCATGCCCTTAGATATAGCATCCTGATGTGAACCTGAAAATGCTGCAAATACGAGCTTGCCACAATATGGATGTCTGTCATCTATCTTCATCTGTGTAAGACGTTCAAACATTTCTGAAAGCTCTGGCATATTAGAGAAGTTAAGCTTTGAATCAACTCCCTGTGCATACATATTCATGGCAAGATTAACTATATCTACATTACCTGTTCTTTCACCATTTCCAAATAATGTTCCTTCTATTCTGTCAGCTCCTGCAAGTAATCCAAGCTCTGCATCAGCCACACCTGTTCCTCTGTCATTATGTGGATGAAGTGATACTACAACATTCTCACGGCTATGAAGATTCTTACTCATATATTCCACCTGGCTTGCAAATACATGAGGAAGTGACATCTCTACTGTTGCAGGAAGATTAATAATACACTTCTTATCACTTGTTGGCTGCCATACATCTATAACTGCGTTACATACATCAAGTGCATATTCTGGTTCTGTTCCTGTAAAGCTCTCAGGACTGTATTCAAAAAGGAAATTGCCTCCATCAGCTTCTGCAAGCTCCTTAAGAAGCTTAGCTCCCTCTATTGCTATCTGTTTAACCTCTTCCTTTGACTTTCTGAATACCTGCTCTCTTTGTGCTAAGGAGGTTGAGTTATATACGTGTACGATTGCTCTTGGAGCGCCCTTTACAGCCTCGAAGGTTTTCTTGATAATATGAGGTCTTGCCTGTGTAAGCACCTGTATAGTAACATCCTCAGGAATCATATTCTTCTCTATAAGTGTACGGCAGAGCTCATATTCTGTCTCTGATGCAGCAGGAAATCCTATCTCTATTTCTTTAAAGCCAACTTCTATAAGCTTATTGAAAAACTCAAGCTTTTCATCAAGGCTCATAGGCTCTACTAACGCCTGGTTGCCATCTCTTAAGTCAACTGAACACCAGACTGGTGCCTTATCAATATACTCCTTCTTAACCCAGTCATTGCACTCAACTGGTGGCATAAAATAGCCTCTCTTATACTGTCTGTAATCAAACATTCTTTACTCCTCCTGATTCTATTAATAATATTAATGATATCAGAGCCACAAATATACCCGTGACACTTACATCATATAGTATAATAAGTAAATACTTATAAGTTAATTTATATTATGCGGTATCTGTTCGTGAATATTATAGACCTGAATCGTTATCATTGCTATAGCCCTCATCATACTTAAGGATAAAAAAAACGTCTCCTAAGGCTTACATGCCCTAAGAGACGAAAGATTCAATCTTACGCGATACCACTCTTATTCGCAGCTTTCACTACGCTCTCACCGAATACGTGTATTATATACATTATATTCTGTCCGCTTTAACGGTCGGCCTCCGTCTACGTCTACTCTATGCTGGGATATTTCGGGTAGCAGCTCCAAGGCGAGTTCAATAGGTTCCTTCCGCTGTCTTGCACCAATCGGCAGCTCTCTGATGCCAGTTCCTATCTAATAGTCCTCTTCATAGCATTTACTTATTATCAATTATTAGAATAATACCTCATCTTCCAGATAATGTCAACCAAAAAATAGTCTTGGCAGATTCTTTAACGGTCTCATAGCTTTTTAAGAAAGTCTATATCCTCCTTTGACACCTCTTTATCTGAATACCGCGCTTTTTCATAGTTCTGCGTAATTCTTGCACTTTTATCTTCATCATCAGTTATAAGCTTTCTTGTAATCTCATCTGGCAGCATTTCCTGTCTTACATTAACCCCGGAAAGCTTATTTTTAGTCATATATTTCTTTGACCTTACATATTTCTTATATATTTTTCTATACTGAAGATTATTCTTTTCCTTTGGCTCAACTGTCTTTTTATAATTAGCAGCTCTCTGCTCTTTTTCATAATTTCTGTTAAGGTACTCGACCTCATCACCATCATTGTCTAATGATCTGCTAAACTGCTTGGCATATTTAATAATTGCATATATTATAACTGCCAATACGCCTATTATTGCACATATTGCCACAACCTCCATAAGTGCATTAGCCGCAACATTGTTATTAACAGGTGTCAAATCATCCTTTATTGTACTTAATTCTGTTGGTGCCTCCGTTGTTTCTTCCTCAACATAATCTGACTCCGGGCCTCTTCCAAGCAGCCATAATAATATTCTTAATATTCCTTTAAGCAGTACCATTATTCCTGCTCCTATAGTCTGGAATATATTACCATACCTTCCATTATAGAATAACAGCATTCCAATAACCATAAATACCGCAAATACAAACATCATAACTATGTTAATGCAAAATATCCTATTGGCTGGAAATTCTGACTTACCTTCGTTTACTGTAAATATTTTATAAAGCTCACTTATCTGGTTATAGAAGAACTGACATATAACAAAGGCTATAAATAAAAACAGCTCTATCCCCATAAGGGTTGTGTCCTTCCTGTAATCACCGATTATATAAAATATTATCATGAATATACAATAAGCCACATGAAGCCTCTCACCTGCATCAACTGCCAGCCTCATATCATCCTTGCTCTTTCCTGAAACCTCATAGTCTGTATCGCTTACCCGCTCATACTGCTTCTTCTGTATATAAAGTCCTTTAAGTCTTATAGAATGCATCGCTATTATTATTGCTGTTGCGAGATAACCCGCCAGCTCTATATCTGTATGAGAAAGTGCTGCCGCAATAAATACAAAGCCTGCATTAAGAACTATAAACAACAGATAATTCTTCACATACTTTCTTGAATAATATGTAACCAGTACTGGAATGATAACTATGAGACATTTGTATGCGGTTTTTGATGAATTACCTGCAAATCCTGAATACACTCCCGCAGCCATAGCTATGTATACAATACAGAGTATTAATATTTCTAATATTGTCCTGCTGTTTCTAAGATGTTTAATCTGCATCATTTACCCTTCCTTACATTAATTCATCATATACATACTGCCTGTTCCACTAACTATCTGTGGTACTATCCAGACCTTATTCTTCTGATTATCTGCTATCCTGCTGAAAGCATTCTGTATTCTGTCGTTTTTATTAGCAGATATAAGGACATATATTCTATCCCTATGTTCCGATACACCATCAAGCCCATTATTGTTATTTAACGTGGCAAGCATATCTGAAAACTCATCCATATCCTGCTTTGTATCTATGCGCGCCAGCTTTATATTAAGCTTGTTAAAATGTGGTAAGCCCGCACCTGCTTCAATAGTTGTATTCTGTTTAGTGTCAATATCCCTTCCATTAGATACTAAGGATACATTCACTCCCCTTGCTATAAGCAGCTGTGACAGTCCTGCTGCTATGCTTATGGCATGCTCTACAATATCCTCCTGCATATATGCGCCCTCACTTTCAAGATTAAGAAGTATGCACACATTTCTGCTTATTGTTTCATTATAATGATTAACCATAAGCTTTCCGGTTCTAGCATATGCCTTCCAGTTAATATCCCTGATGCTGTCATATGACTGATAATCTCTTATTCCGGCAAATACGAACTTATCTTCGTTTAAGTACTTTCTTCTTTCAAGCTCACCCATTATTATATTGTTAGCATCTGCTAATTGCTTTACATCAAAGGGCTTTGGAAAGACTGTGATATTACTGTACAGCCTGCTTCTATGTATCATTATTTCATTCATGAAAGCACCTGGGAATACCATTTCTACCGCACTAAGCCTGTACACTCCTCTTCTGTTACACTCTACCTCTATGCGTCTTGTAACCTGCTGAAAAGCCAATAATGAGAAAACATCATTCCGATAAGTTTTATCTGAAACAGCCGAATTCGTATCCTTCTGTCCAAACGCAAAGCTCCTGTCTATATCGAACTTGACGTTCATACAGAATATGGGAAGTCTCTTATTATTTACAACCGTTTCTATTATGTCTATCTTATCTCCCTTTGTCGCTGTATCCTGGGAGAATTCCACCTTAGCACTAAGTTCCTTATCCCAGTTCTTCTTATATACAACTGCTATAAGCTGGTAAACAAGTACAGCCCCTATAAGCATTAATACAATATTCATCTACTTAGTCCACTCCTCAGTTGGTACCATCACCTGTTCAAATACTGCTTTTACTGCCTGCTCTCTGCTGCCCTTAGCTGTAAGACCTGTATTAAACACCAGTCTGTGTGCCCAGACACTTACTGCAAGCTCCTTTACATCCTCCGGTACAACATAATCTCTTCCCTTTATGTATGCATATGCACGCGCAGCATTCACCATAGCTATTGAGCCTCTTGGACTTATGCCTATTGCAACCTCGCTAAGCCTGCGGGTAGCCTGTGCCAGCTCTGCTATATAATTAATAATTGACGGATGCACATACACCCCTGCTGCCTCTTTTTTCATGCTGATAATATCCTGTCTTGAGCAGGCGCTTGATAACTCTGTGATAGGATTATCCATAAGAAATCTGTTAAGTATCATAACCTCTTCGTTCTTATCCGGATAGCCCATCTCAAGCTTCATAAGAAATCTGTCAAGCTGTGCTTCTGGAAGCGGATATGTTCCCGCTGTTTCAACAGGATTCTCCGTTGCTAATACTATAAATGGTTCTTCAAGCTTCATTGTATCACCATCTATTGTAACCTGATGCTCCTCCATACATTCAAGCAGGGCAGACTGTGTTCTTGGTGTAGCCCTGTTGATTTCATCTGCCAGTATAATATTGGCAAATACTGGTCCTTTATTTAATACAAACTCCCCACTCTTCTGATTGTATACATGAAGTCCTGTTATATCCGAAGGAAGCAGATCTGGTGTAAACTGTATTCTCTTAAATTCACAATCAATGCTTCTTGCAACTGACTTGGCAAGCATAGTCTTTCCTGTTCCCGGAACGTCCTCTAACAAAACATGTCCACCTGCCAATATACTTGTCAGCAGCTTTGTTACAACCTCCTCTTTTCCAACTATAACCTTACCTATGTTATCCAATATACTATTAATATTCATAATTCCTCTTTCCCTGTCCTGTATCAGAATTTAATAATGTGCTGCAAAACACAGCCAAACATATATAATTATAACAAAAAAGCCCCAGCAGTATCAATAACCGCTGTGACTTTTTCACATAATATTTATATCTGATATAAACCCATTCACCCTGCTATATGCTTCTGATAGTTATTATGATATGTTATTGTCATATATTATTCTCATATATTATTCTCATATGCAGCTATGTACCTGCTACTCCTGTGGCTCTTCTCCTGGAAGCTCCTGGTTAACATCTATGCCTCTAGGTGCAACCGGCGTAGAGAATACTATCTGCGTACTTGTTCTTCCGAACTTCTGTAACTGTCCGATAAATGTATCAAGTTCCATTGTACTTGGAAATACTACCTTTAACAGCATAGAATAGTTACCGGTGACACAATTACATTCGACTACGTTAGGACATGTCTTAATAAAAGGATAAAATTCCGGTTTCTGGACAGGTGCCACCTCAAGGTTAATAAAAGCAGTTATATGATATCCTAACTTCAGTTGGTTAATCTTAACCTCATATCCTTCTATAATTTCCTCCTTTTCAAGTCTTTCTATCCTTGCTGATACAGCAGGTGATGATAAAAATACATTTTCAGCAAGCGCCTTAAGTGGCATTCTTGCATTGTTCTGTAATAACGTAATCAGTTTCTTATCAATCTTATCCATAAATCTTCTCCATTTCTTTAATAACATTGTTAATGTAATTCAAAAGAAAAAAGGGGACAACTCAAGCTATACACACCAGAATTGTCCCCTTTGACTTCAAATATTAATTTATTTGTAATATACACCTTCTTTTTTAAATTATCAACCCCATATTTTGTATTTTTTTTAGTACTTATATTATTTTATTAAGTTTTTCCATTATTTTATTAAATATAAAATAGTGAAAAAGTACTTTTGACACTTTCAACAATATATGTTAAAGTTTTCTATGCGTTAGTGAGTGGTGCAATATACTTGCAATGCCCACATCATAATATAACCATAATATAACACAGATTGGAGATAACTATGTCAGATAATACATATTTTAATAACAATTCAGAATACGATACTGTAACCTTATCACTTGACGGAAATGAGAATGTTGAGTGTATTGTTATAAGAACCTTCCCTGCTGGAGATAAAGACTATATCGCTCTTCTTCCTGTTTCAGACATTGATAAAGAAGAAAGCACTGCTTATCTTTACAGATATTCTATTGATGAAAATAATGAACCTGTTCTTGAAAACATTGATTCTGATGAAGAATATGAAATCGTAGCAGATGCCTTTGATGAAGAGCTTGATGCTATGGAATACGAAGAACTTTATGCTCAGGAGGATGCTGAGAATTAAGCTTGGCAGCTCTGGCTAAGCCCAGTCTAACCTAACCTATCAGCACATTTTCTATATATGAGGAATCTATTTCTTCTATGAATCTTGAAACAGTTGTATCTCTTCCATATCTTTTATCTGGATATATGAGATACAGCTTTTCTTTTGCTCTTGTCATTGCTACATACATAAGCCTTCTTTCCTCTTCTATTTCTTTTTCCAGAACCGCCTTGTTATAAGGAATTATGCCTTCGCAGACGTCCATTATAAAAACAACATTAAATTCAAGTCCCTTGCAGCTATGCATAGTATATATATTTACACCTGCCTTATGCTCACCATTATCAGTATTTTTATCAGCGCTTTTATCAGTACTTTTTTCAGCATTTTTATTAGTATTTTTATTAGTACCCTTGTTAGCGTCCTTATTAGTGTCCTTATTAGTATTCTTATACTGACAGCCATCCTTATTCTGGCTGTCTATATGCCTAAGCCACCCTTCTATATCCAGATGGTTCTTTGCCGACAGCTTCAGTTCGTATAGCTTGGAATACACATCCTCCTCTTTGAGTCTTTTTTTAACTATCTCATCCTGAATATAGCTCTCATATCCAATCGCCTTAAGAATATAATTAATTGCTGCATATGGAGACATTTTTGCAATTATTTTCATATCCGACTGCATATCATCAATTCGTCTTAGCATGTCTATATCCTTGTCATAGCTGTAACGAAGCCTATCATAGCTGAAGGGCTGGGTTATAAGCGCTCTTTTTATATATCTTGTTGGTTTATTTATTATTCTTACGGCATTCTCCTTGTTATTCTGCCCCGCTGCCAGCCTCAGATAAGCTATTATATCCTTTGCTATCCAGTAATCATATATGCTCCCCATACCCGCCTGGGTTGTACAATGTATTCCTGCATTCATAAGACCGCTGTAATAAATATTACTAATTACATTAGTACGTGCTATAACTGCAATATTCCTATCCTTTTCACCATTACTGATAAGCTCTTTAATTTCTTTTATTAGATAATCAACCGAATCCTCTATCCCTGCTGTCCTGCATACCTTTATTCTCCCATGACACTTACCACACGAGCGGATTGCTTTCATAAATCTCACCTTGTTATGGTCTATTAAGGAACGTGATGCTGCAACTATTTCTAATGAACATCTGTAATTCACATTAAGATTTATCTGTCCTGCTGATTGGTAATCCTCCTTTAACCCCAGCATAATATCTGGTCTTGAGCCTCTGAAGCCATAAATACTCTGGTCATCATCACCCACCACGAATAAATTAGCTGCCTCTCCTGCTATAAGTCTTATAGTATCATATTGTGCTTTATTAATATCCTGAAATTCATCAATCAATATATACCGGTATCTGTCCTGCCAGGCACCTCTGTAATCCATTCTTTGCTTAAGCAGCTCATAGCACATAAGTATCATATCGTCATAGTCAATCCTCTTAGTGTTTAGCAGAAGCTTGTCATAATCCTTATATATTGCCCTGAATATCTCCTTTGGACAGCTTACAGACTCATAACCTGCTATATCTCTTCTTTCGCCTTTAACACAGCTTATCTCTGATATAATACCTGTAACCATTTCTGTTTCATCTGTATACTCCAGACCATAACTGATAGCCCTGTCCCTTATGTAATTATATTTCTGTTCTGATGTTATTATGGATGCTGCTGAATAATTATATGCGTGACGCAGCATTGAAAAAAATACCGCATGAAATGTACCAAAGGTTACTGATACATAAGAATCCCCTGTAAGGGCTAGAAAACGCTGCTTCATGGCTTCCGCCGCAGCCCTTGTAAATGTTATGACTAATATTGAAGCCGGATTAACTCCATATTCTCTTATAAGAGTGCTGATTCTGTTAACAATCACCGTAGTCTTTCCAGAACCAGGACCTGCCAAAACAAGTGCAGGTCCATCCTTATAGTGTATAGCCGCCTTCTGTTCTTCACTAAAAACCATAAGCCGCCTTTCAACTTTTCAAGCTATTAATAGCTCATTATCTCATCACCTGAGCTGTCTGTATTCTCTATAGCTAATATCTCTATAAAATAACTGTTATTATCTTTAACAACAACCTCAACCCTGTCACCAGCCTTATGTCCAAGAATTGCCTTGCCAAGAGGCGATTCAATGCTTATTAAGCCTTCAAGTGAATCACCTCTGACTGTTGTTACAAGCTTTATCCTTTCTGTTGTTCCATCATCTTCGTACTTTACTGTTACAGTATTATTAACACCAGCTTCATCCTCTGCTGAATCCTCCGATATAACAGTAGCAGTCTTTATCATTCTCTGAAGATATCTTATGCGGCTTTCATTCTGGTTCTTAAACCTTTTAGCTGCATAATACTCGAAATTCTCACTTAGATCACCCTGTGCCCTTGCTTCCTTTACGTCCTCAAGAGCCTTTTTTCTTACTTCATGTACACGGTATTCTATTTCATCTTCCATCTTCTTTATGTCGCTTGGCGTTAATTCATTATTCATAATAAATCTCCATTCAGTTACAAGCTTTACCAGAATATTTCTCTGTATGAATATTCTCCCCTGTAATTAGAGGCATTATAATCAGGATACTTATATGGCTTGTATACATTATCCTTTGGTTCATCATCCTGGGTGTATATATACATTGAATTATAATCCCACGTAACTATTTCATCTCTTGCATCTCCAAGGATATTAACTGCCTCTGCGCATAATGTAGGATGTCCATCATCTGGGAAGCTTACTACTGTAATACCATTGCCATCTATCATGCCACCACGCTTTACATCCGCATTAAGCAGTATAAAGTCCTGTCCATCTCCTGTCCAGTTAACTGGTGTTAGAAGATTACCATTCAGTTCATTTTCCATTTCCCAAAGTTCGTGACCTTCGCTGTCATAGAAATATATAATTCCCTGATGTCCCCAGAAATTCACAACTGCCATTTCATAACCCGGCTTATCCGGACAATAATTCGCAAGACTTACTCTCTGTGCGTGTCCAATACCGTCCTGCTTTAATATATTACCTTCAAAGTCACACAGTATGAAGCCCTGTGTACCTGCAACACATGCAAAGAACTTCTTTCCCTTATTAGGGCCAGATTCAAACCTTCCTGGAACTATCTCATCAATATGATCCTCTGTAAATGGCATAGTCCATAATCTTTTACCATTACAATCAAGCATATTATAACCAACAAGAAGTTCATCGTGTCCATCACCATTAATATCTATTGCAAATGGAAAATGTCCTGTATTCTTATCACTCTGGAAATGCCACATAACCTCAAGATTATCATTAAGTGCATAAACCCTGCAATATCTGTCCTTAATAAGAATATCCCTTGGCTTATCCAGTCCACGGAAGTTGCATATTCTCATTCCATCTGCATTAATCCTGTCAAATGCATATTCACCATCAGGAACACCTATAATAGTTCCGTCCTCCTGGCTTGTTGAATAAGGAGTCTTAGCTCTTTTCTTAACTTCTCCTGTTTTTCCATCAAGTATGAGTATCTCAAAGTTCTTGGCTGTTATAACCTCATCATAGCCATCGCCATCTATATCGTATATCTGCATAGGCATATCCGCTGAAATGTTACCAATTTCGGTATTAGATGTTGGTTCACCATGCTGCCACAATATATTGCCATCAAGATCCATAGCAGTAAGGCAGCTTATTGTTCCATAGGAATCTCTGTTTACTCTCTTCTGGCATTGAGCCATAACCATCTGATACTCTGAGTTACCAAGAAGATGTCCGAATCTTAACTGTCTTCCAGTTCCACAGCCTTTAAGATCAATCTTCTTTACAAGTTTCATCTTAGGTACCTTCTGCTGTGCCTGTATACATTGTGCTTCGTACTCTTTTCTCTTGCTGTCTATTTCTTCCTTTACAGCTTCATCAACTGTTACCTTAACATAACCAAAGGCGGCTGGTATAGTTGCAGTAATAGCAACCTTTCCACCCTGAAGTGCATAATCTGTCTGTATATCTATATAAGCCTTTCCATCAATGCTGCATATAACCTGCTTTTTATTAACTGATACTTTTATATTGTATGTATCATCGCAATTATAATCAAAGTCAACGCTTTCAAGCTCCTCTACACTTTCCTTATGTCTGTATACAAGCTTGGCCTTCTTATCCTCTAATATAAATGCAAGCATATTAAGTGAATTCTGTGCACAAAAACCTACTCCCGCACATCCCCACTTAGTATTAAACATCCTTAATCCAGCCTCTATATCATAATCTCTCCAGAATCTGTCTCCAGTTTCAAGAGTCGGAAATGTACGATGTGGCTGGTCATTATGCAGTCTCATCTGCTCCATATAATGTTTTCCATTACACTCTGTAATACACCATGAAGCCCCTTGTCCATTATATCTGTAATTGCAGACCGGATCATACCATTTTCCATACATTCCAGGATAATGTATAAAATGATACTCTCCCATAGCTGAATGATTTTTGTCGTAAGGGAATTCCCCTATTGGAAAATCAACAAATTCTTCGTTTAATAAGCTTATTTTTTTCATAAATAGTGCCTCCTTTTAGTATGCCATATTAATTAGCTTTATTAATAAATTATTATTTATTAGCATTTTAGTTTATTATTTCTTATTATTGTTTCTTCTCATAGCTATCGGCTTCCTTGATACATTCTCTCTTTCTCTTTCATCAAGAGTATGCATCTTACCGTCAACATCACGCTTATGCTTAGGTTTTTCTCCGACATATACCATTGCCTGCTTATCCTTATTAAGCTTTGCTGTACATTCCGGACATAATCTGCCATATCTTATATCCGCACCACACATCTGGCACTTAATATACGAATCTGAGCCATCAGGTATCTCTATTCTGCCCTGATATAGAAACTTCTGTATAACCTTAACACTAACTCCTGTTGCATCTGCTATCGTAACCGCATTCTGTGGTCCATGCTCCTCTAAATATTCTCTTATCTTTCCAAAATCAGTATACTCTTTATCTCCACAATTAGGACACTCATACACCTCTCCAAAAGCATATACCATATTAGTACCGCATTTAGGACACTTCTTTGTAATTGTGTACTGGTCATCTAATTCTGACCTCACATAGTCTCTCTTTTCTCTGCCATCCTGTACATGGTCATCTTTTCTATTATTAGCTTCCAATATACAATCCCTCTTTCCCTTTAACCTTTTCCATATTCTTTTGTTATTTTTTCAATATTTATTGCTATTTATTATTTTATTTATTATTTTTTGTTTTTCTTATCTTTTTTCGTATCTGTCTGTGCTCCTTTATCATTAATACGCTTAGACGGCTCATGAAGAGCTTTCTTTATCGCCTCTCTGTTAGCATTCACCTGCGCATTTCTTGCTGTCGAAAGATAATATCTTTGCTTCTGGTTAATATAGTGTACAATATCCTTATTAGCTGAGGTTAATGAACAGCCATATATTACCTTTTTCTCACTAACTATAATCTTTCTTACAACAAGTCCCATAAGGCTTATGGTATCATCCATATCCTTAAATACAAGTCTTACCGGTGTATTATTAACCTCTATATCTTCATTTCCAACAAAGGCAAAGCCATTCTCACTTACATCTTTAACTATGACGTTAATGGCTTTCTTGTTAATGCCTATCTGTGCCACGCCTCCAAGTCCAAGAAATAATCTGAATGCCTGTCTTCTGTTCATTTCATAGCCTTCCAGCGTTGAGGTTATCTTATACACCGCCTTATCATTCTCATATATTGTGGTTATTCCTACACCTCTCCACAAAACGGGGTTCTTATCTTCTCTTATATATACAAGTCCTACTGATAACGTAACAGTAGCTTCAAAGGATATTCTTTTGCCGTCTATTCTTACAGGCTCTGCATATAGATATCCAGCACCCGTATCTATGCAATGTGAGCTGAATTCCAGCTTTCTTCCTGAAACACTTACTTCTATCGTAAGCTCTGCCCCTTTAGGTACTTCTTTAATCAGCATTATTTTCTCCGTTTAATAGATTACTATATTGTAATCACAAAATATTTCTTTAATAATAACATTATTTTCTGTAAATTAAAAGACCTAAATTATTGTTTAAGCATTATTTAAGTAAGTTGTTGTTTAGACAGCTTATTAATTATCTTGTAGCCTTCTTACTAAGTTTGACTTAGATTTGCTTTTTCTCATATTGGGTCAAACTTTCCACAGTCAGGTACTTTTAGCAAGTAGCAAGTTTTCAATATGGAACATTATAGTTTACAGGGGGACCTTAGTGCGTTGCACTCAAGCCCCCCTGATTCGTCCATTTGTTTATGTAACCTTTTATTATATAAATATTTAATCAATAAAAGTTACCCAAACAATTTTCCTCTTATTCCTCTACTGGTTCATCCCAGTTATGGTAAACATTCTGCACATCATCTTCTTCATCAAGAAGTGCAAGTATTCTTCTCATCTTCTTGATATCCTCTTCTGATGTAAGCTCAACCATTGTCTGAGGTATCATAGTAACCTCTGCTGAGGCGAAAGTTACACCCTCGTTTGAAAGAGCATCACTTACAGTTCCAAAATCATCTGGAGCTGTTGTTATCTCATAGCATTCTTCCTCTTCATTGAAATCGTCTGCACCAGCATCCAGAGCAAGCATCATAAGGTCATCTGCATCCTTGTCACATTCTTCCTTATCAACGATTATCTGTCCCTTGTTATCGAACATAAAGGATACACAGCCAGGTGTACCTACGTTACCGCCGCCCTTTGTAAATGCATTTCTAATATTAGAGGCTGCACGGTTTCTGTTATCTGTTAAAGCCTCAACTATGATAGCTGTTCCATTAGGACCATAGCCTTCATATGTAACTGATTCAAAGTTAGACATATCTGTACTTGCAGCCTTCTTAATAGCTCTATCTATTGTATCATTAGGCATATTAGCTGCCTTACACTTAGTTACAACCTGTCTTAACTTACTATTATTATTAACATCAGGTCCACCTTCTTTAACGGCAACCATAATCTCCTTACCAAGTCTTGTAAATATCTTACCCTTAGCAGCATCATTAGCAGCTTTCTTATGGGCTATGTTAGCAAATTTTGAATGTCCTGACATTTTAAATTCTCCTTTTTTATCTCAATTATCTAAAATACGCCGACAGATATTTTATCACTCTTCACCCGACTTTTCAAGCAGTAATACGAATTCTTCTATTGGCATAGGCTTATAATAATAATATCCCTGTGCATAATTGCAGCCATTCTGGACAAGAAAATCAACCTGTTCCTTAGTTTCCACTCCCTCTGCTATCATATCTATGCCAAGAGCACTAATCATCTGTATAACGTTCTTTAGCAGAATTCTTCCCTTATCTGTGGCTATATCGTCTACAAAAGTTTTATCAATCTTAACCTCATCAACACGCTCATCCTTAAGCATTCCAAGTGATGAATATCCAGAACCAAAGTCGTCCATAGAAAACCGGTAACCATCATCCTGAAGGAGCTTGACCTTCTTATAAAGACTACTCTCCTCACTTGTAAATGCACTTTCTGTAATCTCTAAAGGTATCAGCTTAGGATCGATATCATATCTGTCTGTGATTTTTTTAACTCTTTGTATAAAATCCTCCTGATATACATGCATTCTTGATACATTAATAGATATCGGAACCGGAGTTTTACCATCATTTTCAAGCTGTTTAATATAATAACATACTCTGTCCCACATATAATCATCAACATCCAGCACGTAGCCATTCTTTTCTATAACTGGTATAAACTCATCCGGATATACCATTGTGCCATCCTTACACCGCCATCTTACAAGTGCTTCTCCACCAACTATACGGCCTGTACGCATGTCAACCTTTGGCTGTATATATGGCTTTATGCAGTTATCCTTTAGCGCGGGGAGTATGTCATTCTCAATCTTTTTCTCAAGGAGCATTCTCTCACGCATATCTGTATCATAGAATTCGTATACTCTGAATACCTTTCCCTTAATCCTCTGTAACGCAAGATCTGCATAGTCACACATAAGGCTTATATCAAGATTTCCAGCGTTAATGCATATTCCAAATGCTGGAATAATCTTACAGGATATTTCATAACTGTCTATTGCATTCTTAATATCCTTAGCTATATCTATTAGCTGTTGTTTATCTTCAAAGCTCGTACACAGGGTAAATATATCTGCCCTGAAATGTCCGGCAATAGCATATTCACCTGCATATCTGTTAAACAGCCCTGATATATATTTTAACAGATTATCTGCCTCCTGCCTTCCACAGAATTCATTCACGGTCTTGAAACGATATATATCCATTCTTATAACCGCAAAATGTTTATCAGGATTATTCTTCATTAATTCATTAGATTGATAAAAAAATGCTTTAATTCCATATAATCCTGTCAGCGGTGACTCATTACTGTTAATATTATTATCAGCCATCTTCCTTAGCGAATATAAATACAATTCATCACTTTCAATTCTTGAAGCCGTTACTTTCTTCTGTTGGTTGTCTCTCGTATGTTCCATAAATAGCCTCTCCGATAAATATCTACGTTAAAATGCACAACATTTACTTCTTTTACACATTTATTTTCATTAATTGTATCATATAATTGTATAAAAATCAAAAAAATATCGCTATATCTGGCACATTATAGCCAGACATAACGATATTTCTTATTACCGTTTATCAGTACTACACTATGAATTAAAGATTAGCCTTGATCTTTTCAATCATTTCTGCATATTCTGCATCTGTTAAATACTTTTTATCTGGATTCATAAGGAACACTCCGCCCCATTCATATTCATCCTTATACTTAGGACAAAGATGGAAATGAAGATGATGTCCTGTATCTCCATATGCAC